>DASZYK010000208.1:0-3457 GCA_035545455.1 Steroidobacteraceae bacterium | reverse complement strand
CACCGCAGCGGATGGAGGCCTTCGGCCGGCTCGTCGATTCACTCGGCGGCCGCTACATCACCGCCGAAGACGTGGGAACGACGACGGCGGACATGGCGCAGGTCGCCCGCGTGACCCGCTTCGTCAGCGGGCTCGCCCGTGATTCGGGGCGCGGCACGGACTCCATGTCGGTCGGCGGCGACCCGGGCCCGAAGACGGCGTTCGGCGTGTTTCTCGGCTTGAAGGCTGCCGTGCGCTTCCGTCTGGGGCGCGCGAGCCTCGAGGGATTGAAGATCGCCGTCCAGGGACTGGGCGGCGTCGGCTACCCGCTCTGCCGGCTGCTTGCCGCAGAGGGCGCAGTGCTGCGTGTGGCGGACTCGCGGCCCGGCGCGGCTCAGCGGGTTTGCCAGGAGCTGGGCGCGCAGGAAGTGCCGGCGGAGTCTGTTCTCGCGGAGGACGTCGACGTGCTCGCGCCATGCGCCTTGGGGGCCGTGCTCGATTCCCGCTCGATCCCGACCCTGCGCGCGCGGGTCGTCGCGGGCGCGGCGAACAACCAGCTCGCCCGCGATGAGGACGGTGAGGCGCTCATGCGGGCCGGAATCCTCTACGCCCCCGACTATGTGATCAATGCCGGGGGCATCATCAGCGTCGCGCACGAGTACCGGGGGGGCGCCAGTGCGGCGCAGGTGAAAGCGGAAATCGAGAAGATTCCCGCGCGCCTGACCGAGATCTTCGAGCGCTCCCGCCGGGAAGCGCGTCCGACGAGCGCCATCGCCGACCAGATGGCCAGGGATCGATTGGCTGCAACAGGCCTGCGGCCGTTGCAGCGAGCATCTGCGCGTATGTAATCGACCCCGCGGGCCCCTGAGATCCGCCGACGCCAGAGAAAGCGCCCCG
This sequence comes from Steroidobacteraceae bacterium, assembly GCA_035545455.1. Taxonomy (GTDB): domain Bacteria; phylum Pseudomonadota; class Gammaproteobacteria; order Steroidobacterales; family Steroidobacteraceae; genus 13-2-20CM-66-19. Next base: position 2,581 of record DASZYK010000208.1, on the reverse strand, counting down.
GGAAACGGATCCGCCCGCGTCCGCTTCCTGCAAGCTCGTGGCCGGAGTCGTCCCGGGGCTCGCCGCATGTACACTTGGCGCATGAAGCGCGTCATTGCGGTCGCCAATCAGAAGGGCGGCGTCGGTAAGACCACCACCGCGGTCAATCTGGCCGCCTCGCTGGCGGCCACCCGCCGCCGCGTCCTGCTCATGGACCTCGATCCCCAGGGCAATGCGACCATGGGCAGCGGCATCGACAAGTCGCAGCTCGCGCGCGGCACTCTCGAGGTGCTGCTGGGAGAGGCGGAGCTCTCGTCCGCGCTCTGCACCGTCGAGCAGGGCGGCTATGCGCTTCTGCCCGCGAACCAGGACCTGACATCCGCGGAGGTGAGGCTCCTGACGCAGACCATCGGCCGCGAGACGCGCCTGCGCCGCGCGCTCGAGCCGGTGCGGGCATCCTACGACGTGATCCTGGTGGATTGCCCGCCGGCGCTCAACATGCTCACGGTGAACGCGCTCGTCGCGGCCGACAGCGTGCTCATCCCCATGCAGTGCGAGTACTACGCGCTCGAGGGCCTGTCGGCTCTGCTCGGCACGATCGAGCAGATCAGGGTGGCCGCCAACCCGCCGCTCGAGATCGAGGGTATCCTGCGCACCATGTTCGATCCGCGGAACAACCTCGCGAACGAGGTCAGCGCGCAGCTGCTGATGCACTTCGGTGACAAGGTCTTCCGCACCGTCATTCCCCGCAACATCCGCCTCGCGGAAGCGCCATCCTTCGGGCGCCCGGTGTTGTTTCACGACAAGGAGTCCCGCGGCGCGCTCGCGTACCTCGCACTCGCGGGTGAGATGATCCGCCGGGAGGAGGAGGCGCGGCAGCCAGAGCCGCCTCCGTCCGCCGCGGGCGAGGGCGTCGCCTCGGCCGGGGATGGAGGCTCGGACTCGTTCTCCGGACCCGCGCAGGGCGCCGGACAGAGTGGCGACGCGGCGGCGGAAGTGTCCCAGCCGATCGACGGCACGGCCGCCGCCGGAGGCGGCGCCTCATGATCCAGAAGAAGCCGACCCTCGGCCGGGGCCTGGCGGACCTCCTCGGCCAGGTGAGCGCCTCGCGCCCGGCGGCGCCCGCGACGGGCGAGGCCCGAGAGCCCGCTGCCGCTGCGGCTGCAGGCGAAGAGCTGGCGCGCCTGCCGCTCGACATCCTGCAGCGCGGGCGCTATCAGCCCCGCGTCGACATGCGCCCGGAGACGCTCGAGGAGCTGGCGGCCTCCATCAAGGCGCAGGGCGTGGTTCAGCCCATCGTCGTGCGCCCGATCGCTGCGCCTGCCGCCGGAGAATCGCAGCGGTACGAGATCATCGCCGGCGAGCGTCGGTGGCGCGCCGCGCAGATCGCGGGTCTGGCCGATATTCCCGCGGTGATCCGCCGGATTCCGGACGAGGCGGCGATTGCCGTCGCGCTGATCGAGAACATACAGCGCGAGAGCCTGAATCCTCTGGAGGAGGCGCGCGCGCTGGAGCGGCTCATCACCGAGTTCGAGCTCACCCATGCCCAGGCGGCCGAGGCCGTGGGCCGCTCGCGGGCATCCGTCAGCAATCTGCTGCGGCTGCTCGAGCTCGCCCCGGAGGTCGGCGCGCTGGTGGAGCGGCGCGAGCTCGAGATGGGTCACGCGCGGGCGCTGCTCTCGCTCCCGGGCCGCCGCCAGCAGGCGGAAGTGGCGGCGATCGTCGCCAGGAAGAGCCTGTCGGTGCGTGACACCGAGGCGCTCGTCAGGCGCATGCAGCAGCGAAGCAGGGAGGCCGAGCACGGCGCAGCGCAGGACGTCCGCTCCGGCGCGGCGGATCCGGACATTCGTCGTCTGGAGCAGGATCTCGCCGACAAGCTCGGGGCGAAGGTGGCGATCCAACATTCGCAGGGCGGCAAGGGCAGGCTCGTCGTGAGCTACAACAGCCTGGACGAGCTCGACGGGATTCTCGGGCACATCAGCTGAGCGCCTGGCCCGCGGCGCGGCGGCCGGCAGGATTTTCGAGTCCCGGGCCGCGCTGCGCGATCGGAGGCGCCCGAGTGCGCCATTTGGCGAGCACTCGCAGTCCTGCCGCCTTGCCTGCAAGGCATGTATGGCCTTTTCGGAAAGGGATCACTATAATTCCGCGACTTTGCCCTTCGATCTGGCGCAAGTGCCTGTCGGATAAGGCAAATTTGCAGCCCGGTGCTGCCGTTGTCGGGACGCTCGTGCGTCCTCGATCGAACCCCACGTGACTGAGTGACACGCTCGCGCGTGAGGGCAGGGGTGCGGACGTGTCGCCAACAGATTTGCGGGGTTGTAATCCAGTGGCGGTCCTTTCAGATCAGCCAGATACTCGGCGTCCGTATCTCGCAGCGAGGCGGGTGGCCTTCGGCGTCGTGAGCGGGCAGGCGGTGGTGACGCTGGCCGCGGCGGTCGTCGGCTGGGCGCTCGCCGGCCCTCACGTCGGCCTTTCCGCGGCGCTCGGCGGCGCGATCGGCACCGTTGCCAGTCTCGGCATGGCGCTGCTGGCGTTCAGCCGCAAATCCGCGGCGAGCGCGGCGCGCGTCCTCGGCGCGTTCTACGCGGGCGAGATCGTCAAG
>DASZYK010000207.1:0-8217 GCA_035545455.1 Steroidobacteraceae bacterium | reverse complement strand
CACCAGGGACCGCTGCGCGAGGCTCTGAATCCGAGGGCAGCCGCCACCATCAGCTCGAGGAGACGTCGCATGGCCGTGCCGATCGAGGTGATTGTCAACGGAAAACCCGTTGCCGCGCAGGTCGACGCGGATACGTTGCTGTCGACCTTCCTCCGCGAGCACTTGCGCCTCACGGGCACGCACGTCGGCTGCGACACCGCCAGCTGCGGCGCCTGCACCGTGCATGTGGGCGGACGCGCCGTGAAGAGCTGCAACGTGCTGGTCGCGCAGCTGCACGGCCAGCAAATCACGACCATCGAGGGGATCACGCCGCGCGGCGGCTCGCTGCATCCCATGCAGGCCGCCTTCAAGGCCTGTCACGGGCTGCAGTGCGGATTCTGCACCGCCGGCATGGTCATGAGCGCGATCGATCTCGTGCTGCACAGGCCGCACGCCACCGAGGAAGAGATCCGCGACGGACTGGAGGGGAACCTCTGCCGCTGCACCGGCTACCAGAACATCGTCAAGGCGGTCGCCATGGCCGCGAAAGCCATGGAGACCGGAGGGCAGCCCACATGAACGCCGCGCGAGAGCCGCTCATCGGCCGATCGGTCGAGCGCAAGGAGGACTATCGCTTCCTCACCGGGGTGGGACAGTACACGGACGACATCGTCCTTCCCGGACAGAGCTACGGCTGCTTCCTGCGCAGTCCGCACGCGCACGCGCGCATCCGCTCGATAGACACCGCGGCCGCGCGCAGCGCGCCGGGAGTGCTGGCGGTATTCACCGGCGAAGACCTCGCCGGCGTCGGCGGCCTGCCCTGCGGCTGGCTGATCAAATCGATCGACGGCAGCCCCATGAAGGAGCCGAAGCATCCGGTTCTGGCGGAAGGCAAGGTGCGTCATGTCGGTGAGCAGGTCGCGCTCGTCGTGGCGGAGTCCGCGGCCCAGGCCAAGGCGGCGGCCGGCCTGATCGATGTCGACTATGACATCCTGCCTTCCGTCGTCGATACGGCCGCCGCCGCGGGCAGCGGCACCGCGGTACACGATGACGCGCCCGACAACGTCTGCTACACCTGGTCCATAGGAGATGAGAGCGCCGTAAACGCGGCGTTTGCGCAGGCGGCCCACGTCACGAAGCTGTCCCTGGTCAACAACCGGTTGATTCCGAACGCCATCGAGCCGCGCGCCGCCAATGCCCTGCATTCGCCGGCTGACGATTCCTACACCCTGTACGTCACCAGTCAGAACCCGCACGTCGAGCGGCTCCTCATGACCGCGTTCGTGCTCGGGCTTCCGGAGCACAAGGTCCGGGTGATCGCGCCCGACGTCGGCGGCGGGTTCGGGTCGAAGATCTTCCTCTACGCCGAGGAGACCGCCCTCGTCTGGGCGAGCAAGCGGGTCGGCCGCCCCATCAAATGGACGGCCGAGCGCAGCGAGTCCTTCCTGACCGACGCGCACGGCCGCGATCATGTCTCGACGGCGGAGCTCGCCCTCGATGCGGAGGGACACTTCCTCGCCCTGCGCGTCCATACGACCGCCAACCTGGGGGCGTATCTCTCCACGTTCGCATCCTGCATTCCCACGATCCTCTACGCGACCCTCCTTGCCGGCCAGTACGCGACCCCGCACATTCACTGCACGGTCCGGGCCGTCTTCACCAACACCGCGCCGGTCGATGCCTATCGGGGCGCCGGCCGGCCCGAGGCCACCTACCTCCTCGAGCGCATCGTCGAGCGTGCGGCGCGCGAGCTCGGCATGGATCCGGTGGAGCTGCGCCGGCGCAACTTCATCCGCAAGTTCCCGCACGCCACGCCCGTCGGACTCACCTACGACACCGGGGATTACGAGGCGACGCTGAGTCGCGTGCTCGCTCTCGCCGATGTCGCCGGCTACCCCGCGCGCAAGCGCTCGAGCGCCGCCAAAGGGCTCCTGCGAGGGATCGGCTACTCCTGCTACATCGAGGCCTGCGGCATCGCGCCGTCCAACATCGCCGGCGCCCTCGGCGCGCGCGCGGGGTTGTTCGAGGCCGGAGAGGTGCGCGTCCACCCCACCGGCAAGGTGACCGTATTCACGGGGTCGCACAGTCACGGCCAGGGCCACGAGACGACTTTCGCTCAGGTGGTCGCGGACAGGCTCGGCCTCTCGGTCGAGGACGTGGACATCCAGCACGGGGATACCGGCAAGGTTCTCTTCGGGATGGGAACCTACGGCTCGCGCTCGCTGGCGGTCGGCGGCACGGCGATCGTCAAGGCGCTCGACAAGGTCATCGCCAAGGGGAAGAAGATCGCCGCCCACCTGCTCGAGGCGAGCGACGCCGATGTCGAGTTCGAGCGCGGCGAGTTCCGCGTCGCGGGGACGGACCGGAAGAAGACCTTCGCCGAAGTCGCCCTCGCCGCCTATGTGCCGCACAACTATCCGCTGGACAAGCTCGAGCCCGGGCTCAACGAGAACGCGTTCTACGATCCGACCAACTTCACCTACCCGGCGGGATCCTACGTCTGCGAGGTGGAGGTGGACCCTGAGACCGGCCGGGTCAGGGTGGACCGCTTCAGCGCGAGCGACGACTTCGGCAACGTCATCAATCCCATGATCGTCGAAGGACAGGTCCACGGCGGCATCGCCCAGGGTGTCGGGCAGGCGCTGCTCGAGGGTTGCCGCTACAACGAGGACGGGCAGCTGCTGACCGGGAGCTTCACCGACTACACCATGCCGCGCGCCGACGATCTGCCCCGGCTCAGCGTCGAGCTCGCCCCGGGAACGCCCTGCACGCACAATCCGCTCGGCGTCAAGGGCTGCGGTGAAGCGGGCGCGATCGGCTCGCCTCCCGCGATCATCAACGCCGTGCTCGATGCGCTGGCGCCGCTCGGCGTCACCGACATCGACATGCCGGCCACTCCCCTTCGGGTCTGGGAAGCGATCAGGAGGAGCCGGTCATGAGCGCCCTCGCCTACCATCGTCCCTCCTCGCTGGCCGAAGCGGCGAAGCTCGCCGAAGGCGATCCCGATGCGAAGATCCTCGCCGGAGGACAGTCGATCCTGCCATCCGTGAAGCTGGGGCTCCTCGCGCCGACGGCATTCATCGACCTGGGCTCGCTCGGCGAGCTGCGGGGAATCCGTGCCGAGCGCAAGTCCATCACCGTCGGCGCGATGACGCCGCACGCCGCGGTCGCCGAATCGCGCGAGATCCTCGAGCGGCTCCCCGCGCTGGCGAGGCTTGCCGCGGGCATCGGTGATCCTCAGGTGCGCAACCGCGGCACGATCGGCGGCTCGCTCGCCAACAGCGATCCCGCCGCCGATTATCCGGCCGCCGTGCTCGCCCTCAGCGCCACCATCCGCACCAACAGGCGCGCTCTGCCCGCCGACGGTTTCTTCAAAGGCCTGTTCGAGACGGCCTTGGCGCCCGGAGAGATCGTCACCGCGGTGGAGTTTCCGATCCCGAAAAGCGCCGCGTACGTGAAATTCCCGCAGCCGGCCTCGCGCTTCGCCCTGGTCGGCGTGTTCGTCGCCCAGACCTCGGAGGGGGTGCGCGTCGCCGTCACGGGAGCGGGTCCCTGTGCCTTCCGGGTCAAGGCCCTGGAGGAGGCTCTCACGCGCAAATTCGCCCCGCAGGCGTGCGATGGCGTCGCGATCTCCCGCGACAACCTCAACACCGACATCCACGCGAGCGCCGAGTATCGGGCTCATCTCATTCCAGTGCTCGCGCGGCGCGCCATCGCCTAGGCGTCAGGTCAGGCCAGCCGCCCCAAAAGGTCACGTGACATCCGCACCGCGCCCGCCGGAATCCATCGATGAGACGCGAGAGCGGCTGCTGACCGAGGACTATGTCGCCGACCGCCGGCTCGCGACGGCGGTCTTCCTGGCGCTGAAGCTCGAGCGGCCCCTCTTCCTCGAAGGCGAGCCCGGCACCGGCAAGACGGAAGTCGCCAAGGCGCTCGCGCGGAGCCTCTCCGCCGAGCTGATCCGCCTGCAGTGTTATGAAGGACTCGACGTCAATCTGGCTGCGTACGAGTGGAACTACGCGCGCCAGATGCTCGAGATCCGCCTCGGCGAGGCCGCGCACGACCCGCGCGAGCGGATCGCGGCAGGTCTTTTCTCCGAGCGCTTTCTGATCGCGAGGCCGCTGCTGCGGGCGCTGCTGCCGCAGCCTGCGCGGCCCGTGCTGTTGATCGACGAGCTCGACCGTGCCGATGAGCCTTTCGAGGCGTATCTGCTCGAGGTGCTGGCGGAGTTCCAGATCACCATTCCGGAGCTGACGACCATCCGGGCGGAGCGGGCGCCGATCGTCGTCATCACCTCGAACCGGACGCGGGAGATCCATGACGCCGTGAAGCGGCGTTGCATCTATCACTGGGTCGACTACCCCGACGCCGCACGGGAGCTCGAAATCATCCGCCGCCGCGTGCCGCACGTGCAGGACGCCCTGGCACGGCAGATCGTCGCCTTCGTTCGCGAGCTGCGCGGTCTCGACCTCTACAAGCTCCCCGGCCTCTCCGAGACGATCGAATGGGGCCGCGCGCTGCTCGCGCTCGACCGGACGACCCTCGATCCGCAGACCATCGATGACACGCTCGGGGTGCTCCTGAAGTATCAGGACGATCTCGCCCGGGTGAGAGGCTCCGAGGCCGCGAGGCTCCTCGAGAGAATCGGCGGCGCGACAGCCACCGCGGAGCGGGACTGAGATGCTTCCCGAGCCCTCCCCGCAGGACGCGAGAGCCGGCAGGCTCGCCGATAACGTCGTGCACTTTGCCCGGGTGCTGCGCAAGGCCGGGCTGCCCGTGGGCACCGATCGCGCGCTGCTCGCGCTGCAGGCGCTCGAGCTCACCGGCCTGAGCGCGCGCAGCGAGCTGCACGATGTGCTCGAGGCCTGCCTCACCAGCAGGGCCGAGCATCGGCCGCTCTTCGACCAGGCGTTTCACGTCTTCTGGAGGGATCCGCATCTGCTCGGCGACATCATGCGAATGAGGCCGCCCGCCGGCGGCCCGCGCGGTGATCTGCGCCGTCCGGCGGCGAGCAGACGTCTCATCGACGCCCTGCTCGATTCCGGGCGGACCGCGCAAGCCGACGTCACGCCGCACCGGCACTCACATGCACACATCCAGCCGAGCTGGTCGGACCGTGAGCGCCTGCGCACGATGGACTTCGAAGCGATGACCGCGGAGGAGTCTCTGGCGGCCGAGGGCGCCATCGCCGCTCTCGAGCCGCTCCTCGCGCGTCGCCGTACGAGGCGCCAGTCGGCGGCGAGCGCGGGCGAGCGGCTGGCGCTGCGGCAGCTCCTCAGGGACTGCGGCCGGCGCGGCGGCGAGCTCGTCGAGCTTCCGCGCCTCAGGCGCCGGACTCGCCTCGAGCCGCTGTGCGTCATCGTCGACATCTCGGGCTCGATGTCGCGTTACTCGCGCATGTTCCTGCATTTCACGCACGCGCTCATGAGCGGCCCGCGCTCCGCCGATCTTCGCGTGAGCGCGTTCGTCTTCGGCACGAGACTCACGAACGTCACGAGGCTCCTCGGGCGTTGCGACCCGGACGAGGCATTGAATCGCGTCGCGAAGGCGGTGCCGGACTGGTCCGGCGGCACGCGGATCGCCGCCTGCCTGAGGGAGTTCAATCAGAGATGGGCGCGGCGCATGCCGCTCGCGGGTGCCACGGTGCTTCTGGTGACCGATGGCCTGGAGCTCGCGGAGATCGACACGCTCGGCGAGCAAGCGCAGCGCCTGGAGCGCTCCTGCAGACGAGTCCTCTGGCTCAATCCCCTACTGCGTTACGACGCGTTCGCGCCCAAGGCGCGAGGCGTCCGGGCGCTCCTTCCGCACGTCGACGAGATGCTGCCGGTTCACAACATCGAATCGCTGGAACGGCTGGTGCTCGCCCTCGAGCGGTCCTCCCGGGAGTACTGTCGATGGAAATGAAAGGCGAGCGAACCCTGCCGGCCGATCGCGCGACGGTCTGGACGCTGCTCAACGATCCCGAAGTCCTGCGCCAGTGCGTACCCGGCTGCGAGAGCCTGGTCGCGACGGGCGAGAATGCCTACGACGCGGCGATGACGGCGGCGGTGGGCCCGGTCAGAGCGCGATTCAAGGGCAAGCTGTCCCTCGCCGACATCGAGGCCCCGGCGCGCTACCGGCTGCTCTTCGACGGCCAGAGCAGTCAGGCCGGCTTCGCCCGCGGGGAAGCCCGCATCGAGCTGCAGGAGCTCTCGCCCAATCAAACCAAGCTCACGTACACGGCCCAGTCGCAGGTGGGCGGCAAGCTCGCGCAGATCGGCGGCCGTCTGATCGACGCGGCCGCCGCCGCGACCGCCGACAAGTTCTTCGAGGCGTTCGCCGGCCAGCTGACCGCGCGAGCCGGCGCCGTCCCGGAAGGAGCGGCAGCACCCGCCCCCGCGCAGCCCCGCCGCGGCGGCTTCTGGCGCTGGCTCCTCGCCTTCTTCCGACACCTCTTCCGCAGGTAAGACTGAAAAGCAAGCCTCGCAGCGGGCTCGGCCCGCACCTGAGCGTGAGCTCGGCGGATGCTGCAGTTTGCCCGGCTTGATTTATGGTCCTGATTTAGCTATATAATTAGCTATAAATTCGGAGCTAATCGTGCACACTATCTTTGCAGATGCCACCATCAGCATGTCGGAGTTCAAGAAGAACCCCGCGGCCGTGCTTCGTGAGGCGGGTAACCGCCCTGTGGCGGTGCTCAACCACAACAAGCCCGCATTCTATATGGTAGGACCGACACTCATGGAGGCCATGCTCGAGGCACTGGGTGACCGAGAGCTGTACGACCTCGTGCGCGCCCGGATGACCGATGGAGCTGCGCCGATCGAGGTCAACATTGACGAGCTCTGAAGGGCAGCGGAAGTACAAGTATCGACTACTGTTCCACCCTGAAGCGCTGAAGGAATGGAACTCTCTCGATGGGTCGATCAAGAAACCGCTGAAGAAACTGCTCGCCAAGCGCCTCGAGAATCCGCACATACCCGGCGGCGCCTTGCACAACGATCTGACCGGGTGCTACAAAATCAAACTCAACAAGCAGGGCGTTTCCCTCGTCTACCGCGTCAAGGACGATGCGCTCATCGTGATGGTGATGGCAATCGACCGTCGCGAAGACAGCATCGTCTACCGGTCCGCACTTGCTCGACTGACAGACACGATGAAGTCCCTCGCCGAGGCTGCAAAGTCGGCCCTTACGCGAGAGCGGCCGCCCAAGTAGCAGGAAACCGCCCACTCAGGCGGCCGGCGGGCCGAGCGCCTCGAGCAGCAGGCGCGCGAACTGCGGGCCCTTGCCGGCCTCCTCGTGCTTGAAGTACACGAAGACGTCCCGGCAGCGCGCTGTCTTCTCCTCGATGGTGCGCGCCCAACGCTCTATGTCGCGGGGCGTGTAGCCCTCATCGCGCAGCCTGAAGTAACCGTGATCCGCCGTGATCTCGACCGGTGTCGACATCTTCTCGCTGTCAGCGACGCAGAGCGTCAGGTTCCGGGCCTTCAGGCGCTCGAACACCTCGCCGGTGAGCCACGAGGCGTTGCGGAACTCGAAGGCGGCGCGCACGCCCGGCGGAAAGAGATCGAGGAAGGCGTCGAGCACCGCCAGATCCTTCTTGAAGAAGGGCGGCAGCTGAAAGAGCAGCATCCCGAGCTTCGGCCCGAGGGTGCCCGCGGTCTCGAGGAAGTACTGCAATGACTGCGCACAGTCGCGCAGCCGGGCATCGTGAGTGATGCGCTTCGGCGCCTTGAGCGTGAACCTGAATCGGGCCGGCGTCTGGCGGCTCCAGCCGGAGAGGATGTCCGGCTTCGGCGAGCGATAAAAGGTGTAGTTGATCTCGACGGTCGCGAGGCGCTCGGCGTAGAACGCCAGCATCCTGGCCGTCGCGAGCTTTTCCGGGTAGAAGCTGCCCCGCCATTCGGGGTAGTTGTATCCGGACGTTCCGACCCAGATGGCCATCGCGTCCTCCCGCGCTAGTCAGTGCTCGCTGCGTGATACGAGGCGCCGGTACTGTCCGAAATGACGGATGGCATGCTGCGTCTTGCCCGCCGATTCGTACAGCCGCGCCAGGTTGTAATGGCAGTCGGCGAAATTCGGGTCCTCCGAGATGGCCGCGTGGTAGGACTCGAGGGCCGCCTCCTTCTTTCCCAGGTCCTCGAGCGCCACCCCCAGGTTGAAAAGCAGCAGGGAATCGGCGCCGCAATGCTCGAGCGCGCGGCGATACACCTTCTCCGCCGCGCGCGCGTCTCCTCTCTCGTGCAGGAGACGCCCCC
>DASZYK010000206.1:0-3968 GCA_035545455.1 Steroidobacteraceae bacterium | reverse complement strand
GGAGACCGCCTCAATCTGAGATCGCCGCGTCATTCATGACCGACAACACCTGGCAGAGCTACACCCGACGCATCGAGGAGCTGGCGGCCAGCTCGGGGCTCAATTTTCACCCCGTGGACTTCGAGGCGGTTCCCGACAGCTTCATGATGGAGATCGCGGTGTACGGCCTGCCGGTGCGGATGCCGCACTGGTCGTTCGGCGTCCGCTACATCTATCAGCTCATTCAGCGGCACATGGGCCACTCGCGGCTCTTCGAGGTCGTATTCCCCGGAAACCCGGGACACGCCTATCTCGCCTCGAGCAATGGGCTGGCGGAGAACATCCTGGTCACGGCTCACGTGCTGGGCCACGCGGACTTCTCGCGCAACAATCTCCTCTTCAGGCGCTGTCAGGAGCAGGTCAGCGAGCACATCGTGGAGCACGCCGCCAACCACGCGCGCCAGATCCAGCAGGCGATCGAAACGCATGGCGTGCAGCGGGTCGAAGCGGTGCTCGATGCCGCGTTGGCGCTGGAGCAGCACATCGACGTCGATCAGTCGCTGCGCCGCCCCAGGTATCCGGAATACATCGAGGACAAGAGGACGCAGGAGGAAGACGACTTCCGCAAGCGCTTCGCGCAGCTGGAGCCGGCCGCGGCCGGTACGGGTGTCGAGCCGAAGAAGCGCGCGCCCGTGCCGCCGCACCCGGAACGCGACCTGCTCTGGTTCGTGGCGCAGTACGCGCCCGAGATGGAGAGCTGGGAGCGGGACATCTTCCTCGCGGTGCGCGAGGAGTCGTTCTATTTCTATCCGGTGTTCGCCACGCAGATCATGAACGAGGGGTGGGCCTCGTACTGGCATGCGCGGCTGCTGCGCGAGGCCGACTTCGTTCCCCAACAGGCGTATCTGGACGCGATCAAGTGCCACTCCGACGTGGTCCGCCCGGTGGCGGCGGACCAGCAGGTGGCGCTCAGCATCAACCCCTATCACCTCGGCTTCGCCATGTGGGAGAAGATCGTCGAGAAGGAGGGGCTCGAGGCGGCGCGCGCCATCATGGTCCAGGACGATGACTTCGCCTTCGTGCGCAACCACCTCACGCGCGAGCTGGCCGAAGAGCTCAGTCTTTTCCGTTACAGCGCCCGCAGCGACGGTCAGATCAAGGTGCTGGAGCAGGACCTGCCGGCACTGCACGAAGCGATCCTCGGCCCCAAGTACAATTTCGGCGCCCCGACCGTGTCCGCCAAGCACGTGCGCAACGATGGCACGCTGGAGCTGCTGCACGACCACTCGCTCGACGGCAGGGGACTCGATCTCGAGCGCAGCCGCAGGGTGCTGGACTATCTGCAGCGGGTGTGGCGGCGGCCGGTCCAGCTCACCACCACGAACCAGGCGGGCCTGGCGCTGGAGCTGACGGCGCCATGATTCAACGGCGCAAGTCGGCCGCTGCCGCTCGGGGCAGGACGACCTGCAGCCCTTCTCCGGCTTCTTGACATCGCCGCGCCCGTGATCAACACTTCGCCATATGGTGAAGTGTGCGAGCTGCCGCGATGCCAGTGCCGGGCGATGATCGCCACGAGCCGCTCTATCGCCAGATTTATGACAGGCTGCGCGCTCGCATACTGAGTGGTGAGCTCGAGGTCGGCGAGCGACTGCCATCGAGCCGCGATCTCGCGGACGAGCTGCACGTCTCGCGTAACGTCGTGCTGCTCGCTTATGAGCAGCTCGAGGCGGAGGGCTATATCTGCGGGCGCACCGGGTCGGGCACTTACGTCTCGGAGGCGCTGGCCGGCAGGTGCGGGGGCGCACCTCGAAGGCGGGCATCCGTCGAGCTCTCGCGCTTTGGCGCCTCCGCGGCGGCCAGGGTGGCGGACCTGGATCTTCCGCAGAGAAGCGGCCACGACTTCCCGTACGACTTCGCGCACGGTCAGAGCAATGTGCAGTGCTTTCCCTTCGCGATGTGGCAGCGCGTTCTTCGCCGCCATGCCGGGAGGGCCGCGCACGCGCTCGACAATGGCCCGATCGGGGGCAGCGACAGGCTGCGTGAAGCGATATGCACGCACCTCAAGCGTGCGCGCGGCGTGCTCTGTGATCCTTCACGCGTCGTGATCGTCAACGGGTCCCAGCAGGCTCTGGACCTCGTCGTCCGCGTGCTCCTCGAGCGCGGCGATCACGTCGCAATCGAGGAGCCGGCGCATCCAGGGATCCGAGAGCTGCTCAACTTCTCGGGCGCCTGCCTGCATCCCGTGCCGGTGGACGGCAATGGCCTGATTCCCGACCGGTTGCCGCCAAGCGCACGCGCGCTGTTCGCGACCCCGTCGCACCAGTTCCCCACCGGCGCCCTGCTTCCATTGCGGCGCCGCCGGGCGCTCCTGGATTGGGCCGCGCGGGCAAACGCAGTGATCATCGAGGACGACTGCCACGGGGAATTCCAGTACAAGGAGCGGCGGCTGCAGTCGCTGCAGGGCTTGGACACCGAAGGCAGGGTCATCCACATCGGGACGTTCTCGCGCACGATTTTTCCGGCCTTGCGGCTGGGCTACCTCATCCTGCCGGCGGGAATGGTCAGCGCATTCTCGGCCGCGAAATGGCTCTGCGACCGCGATACGGCGACCCTGGAGCAAGAGGCGCTCGCGGACCTCATCACCTCCGGACTCTACGAGCGCCATCTCCGCCGCGTTCTGCGCCGCGGCGCCGCCGCTCGCGCCGCGCTGCTCGAGGCCGTTGAAGAGCACCTCGGCGATCGCGTCACGCTGACGGGCGACGGTGCGGCAGCGCATATCGTGCTGTGGCTCGACCGCGATCTTTCCGAGGAGTCCGTGATCGCCGGTGCCGCCGCGTGCGGCGTGCGCGTCTGCGGCCTCTCGCCCTACTTCGGGAACAGGCCTCGGCCGGGGATCCTGCTCGGCTACGCGCACCTTCGCGACTCGGAGATCCGCGAGGGCATCAGGCGGCTCGGCGCGGTGATCTCCGCCAGGCCACCTGCCGGCGCACCTCGCTGGCGCATCTCCACGGATCTGCCGGCGAAAGCGCTCGGATGATCGACGCCTCGAGCCTCGTGGCTGCTACGTATGCCCCGCATTCGCAGCGGACGGGTAGCCTGCCCCGCCGAAATAACACTCGATGGCCGCCACTTTCCCGCCCTTCAATCGCAGGTACTCGACATTGCGGAAGGAATTTCCGCTCTTCGTCCGGCAAATATATTTCACGAACGCCTCGTCGCCGGCTCCGAACACGCGCTCCAGGTCGAACCTGTCGATGAGGGCGCTCTGCGTGTCCCAGCATCGTGTCTTGAACGTCGTCTTGCTGATGTGATCGTCAGGCGCCGCGCTCGTGAAGGTGAACCCGTCGGCCAGCAGCATGTCCATCAGCTGCCAGTCCTTCCTCTCCCACGCCCCGTAATATCTGCGGATGATCCCCCGGTTTGCCGTGCTCAAGCCCGCCCACGTGCGCGCGCTTGCCGCCGGCGGCAAGCCTGCCGTCATGGCGAGCGCGCCGATTCCCGTTCCGAGCGCGGCGCGGCGCGAGACTCTGAATTCTGTCATGGCTCTCTATCCTCTGCAGTGGGCCGACCTCGCATTGCGCCGCGTCGGCGGAACGGCTCGCCATATACTTCACCGGATCGTGAAGTGTCTAATATTGACGCCGCGATGTCAACTGCCTTGATCGTGGCCGCGGCCTGCGTGATCGTCGCAGCCGAGCCGCGAGACCCTTGACAGCGGGCACGGCAGGCATGATAGTTCAATGGATGGTGAACGATATGAGTCAACGTCTGGATCGCCTGTTTTCCGCTCTTGGCGATCCGACTCGCCGCGCCATCGTGGCGCGCCTTGCGCGCGATGACGCCTTGTCGGTCAGCGAGCTGGCTGCGCCCTTCGAGATCAAGCTGCCGGCGGTGATGAAGCACCTCGATATCCTGGAAGACGTCGGGTTGATACGCCGTGCCAAGCAGGGGCGTACCGTCACGGTGGAACTGTCGCCGCGGCCTCTCAG
>DASZYK010000205.1:0-2219 GCA_035545455.1 Steroidobacteraceae bacterium | reverse complement strand
CGGGAGCGGACGCTGCCGCCTCCGCGGCCCTGGCGCACTGGTGCTGGTACATCTGCGACCGGGGGCCGCTCGCGCAGGCGATTGCCGCCACCAACTACGCCATCGAGGGCGTCACCGGGGAATGGGCGCAGCTGGTCTGCTCGTCGGACTGCTACGCCGAGTCGCTTCCGGAGCTCAAGCGCAAAGCCGGGATGCGGTGGCTGCGCGCCCACGCACGATACGATGACGCGCATCCCTGGGAGGCGCTGGAGATCGTCGCGGCCATCCTGGGCGCACAGCCCAATGCACGGGACGTCCAGGGAATCCGCACGGCGATGCGGCGCAGCTACGACTACATGCGGCTCACGCTCGAGGACTGCATCGCGGACGTGGAATTCGGCACGGATTCGACGGGCTCGCAGGACCGTGCCGCCTGAGCAGGCCGCCGGGCGCCGCCAGCCCGACCGGAAGCAGGCGCGGACTCGTGAGGTGATCCCGTGACTCGTGACGAATTCGTACGGTATCTGGCCCCGCGAGCCGATGCGATCAACATCCGGCTGCACCGCAGCGGCGCTCTGGCCGGGCTCCCGTGGAAGTTCCATCAGGCGCTCGCGGTCGCGCAGCTCCTCGATGCGCTCGGCCAACGCGCGCCGTCCAGCGAGGACCTGCGGGCCTGGTACGGCGCGGCGACGGGCTCGACGGAGGAGACGGCGCGGTGGATCTATCGCGTCGTCGGGTCGCTGCGCGACTGGGACCTCGAGAAGCTCGATCTGGGCGAGCTCATGTCGTTTTGGGTCCGCTTCGACACATGGGGCGAGGCGGCCTACCTGCTCGCGAGAGAGGCGCGGGCGCGGCTGCGTCCCGCCTCATAGCCGCCGCTTTCGGGAGGGAGGGGGCGCTCGGGACTCGAGCAGCGGAAATCTCGCGATGAGTGTCGCCCCGCGTCCCTCGCCCTCGCTCTCGGCCTCGATGCTGCCCCCATGCAGCTCCACGATCCGGCGGCTGATGGAGAGGCCGAGGCCGAGCCCGGACTCCCGGTCGGAGGTTCGCTTGTGTTGCCAATATTGCTCGAAGATGTGGGGAAGGTCCTCCGCCTCGATCCCCCGCCCCGAGTCACGGACCCGCAGCTCCACGACCTCGCCCCGGCGGCCGCACTCGAGGGCGATGCGCCCGCCCGGGGGAGTGAAGCGGATCGCATTGGACAACAGGTTCCAGAGCACCTGTTGCAGCCGATCGGCGTCGGCCTTGATGGGGCCGCACCGGGGCTCGAGATCGATGCTCAGCGCAACCCCTTTCTGTCTGGCGGAAGGGGCGAACGCGTCCGCTGCCGCGGTCACGAGCGGCGCGATGGAGGCGAGCGTCCGGAATTCCATGTGCATGTGTCCTGACTCCGTTCGGGCGAGGTCCCGCAGGTCGTCGGAGAGCCGGCTCACCGTCCGTGCGGCGAGCTCGAGTGCCTCGAGCCCTTCCAGCAGCTGTTGACGCTCGAGCTTGCCGTTCCTCAACACCTCGATCCAGGCGAGGAGCGAGGAGATGGGCGACCTGAGCTCGTGCGCGAGCGCCGCGAAGAATTCATCCCGGATCCTGACGTTTTGCTCGGCCTGCTCCCTGGCGCGCCGCTCGGCGGCACGTTGCGCGGCGCGCGCCAGCAGCGCGTCGGCCCGCGCTATCAGCTCGCGGCGTGAGAATGGCTTCACGAGGTAGTCGTCGGCGCCCGCCTGCAGCCCGCCGACGGAGGCTTCCTCGCCCGCGCGCGCCGACAGCAGCAGCACGGGCAGCTCCGCGGTAGCCGGGTCGGCCCGGAGGGTCCGCAGCATCTCGATGCCATCCATGCGCGGCATCATGATGTCGGAGATCACGAGGCTCGGCGGATCCTGGCGGATGCGCTCGAGCGCGTGGACTCCGTCACGCGCGGTCGTCACGCGCCATCGGCTTCGCAGCAGCTGCGACAGCAGGCGCCGCATCTCGACATTGTCGTCCACGACGAGGATGGTCTCGCGCGAGGACGCCCCTGGGTCCGCCGGCGGGGCTCGGGGTTTCTCCGATCCCTCCTGCGCGGCCACGGCGGGACGCTCGTCGGCCGGCGGCGAGGGCTCATCCTCGCTCATCCAGCCGAGCGCCTCATCGAGATAGGGCTGCGCGTCGGTGCGGGTCGAGGCGAGGCTGCGCGCCGGGCCGATCCGCTCCTGGGGCAGGTGCGCGCGGCCGCGCGGAATCCGCACGATCATCGTGGTTCCGAC
>DASZYK010000204.1:0-11653 GCA_035545455.1 Steroidobacteraceae bacterium | reverse complement strand
TCGACAAAATCCTCGACCTCGGCGCGCTGCTCAGGGTGGGAGCGAGTTCAGCTTCTCGATGAGCACCTGGTCACGGCGTGCGCTCATTGGCGAATTCCTCAACTGGCCTTGAAGATAACGCCTCGATCGTGCGCAGCAGCGCCTCCTGGTCGCGGCGCGGCAGCTTCTCGATCTCCTGCATGCGCCGGTAGAGGCGCCAGTTCTTGATGCCGCCAGCGGCGTGCGCCGCGGGGGCTTTGAGGCCCGGCAGCTCATCGGCGCAGCGAGCCCGACTCCCGGCACTCCGCATCCGGCCAGCTTCATCACGGCGGCTCGTGTATCCCGGACTGTATCCGGGATCACCTATCTATTTGAATCCCCAGGGATACTTGAATATTGCCGAGCCAGATGAAGAGGATTCTCACAGCGGGACTATTTTACGCTGTAGCCCCGCCCTTCCAGGCAGGCGCTGATCGCGCGGCGGTATTCGGACGCTTTTTGCGCCATCGAGGCGGCCTGCTGCCGGTCCTGCTCGCTCAGCATCTCCTGGTTTTCCTGCTCCCGGGAGACATCGCTGGCGTTGCCGATCATCGCGCCCGTGAGACCGCCAAAGACCGCTCCCGCGCCCCTGTCATACGGTCCCGCGATGGCGGCTCCGAGGACGGCACCCGCGATGGCCCCGATGGCGGTGCCGGTGCCGGGAGGCGGACCGCTCACGACCACCTTGTCGTATGCAGGGACATTGGGCGCGCTGGGATCGAAGCCCGTCTGGTGAACCGCCCACAGGCTGCATTCGTAGCGATCCCGGCTCTGCTGGTCGGCCGACTGGCCACGCTCAGGATAGGCGTACACCGTCGTATTCGGCGGCGGGGGTCCATAGCCGTAGGGCCCGCTGCCCCAGCCCGCGGGCGGGGGTGCCGGCCGGGGCGGCGGGGTCGTCTCGCAGCCCGCGAGGCCGAGAACGAGGGCCGAAAGAGCGCCGATCCCGGCGATGACCCGAAGAGCTCGGAAATCTTGCAACACTTTGCTACGCATGGTCCTTCCGATTCCACGAACCCGCTACTTTGCCTGAACGTGGGGGCGAATTGCGGGTTGACAACCTGGCTCTGGCATTTGTCATAAGATGCCTGGGATTATACCCCCGGTCCCTGCGGCGGCCGTGTTCGGGAATGAGCGTCCGTTGATCAGGCACCCCGGTCGATCATGAGTGCCGCCGCATCCGCGATCGAGGACGGCGGGCTTCGAGCCGGCCGGATGAAGGATTCGCTCCGGTCGTCCTGCTATGGCGCCATCAGTCCCGCAACGCGCTCGAGGTCTTCCGCCGTATTGACGTCAGGCCCGGGCCGCTCCTCGGCGTCCGCCACCCGGATCGCGAGACCGTTCTCCAGCGCGCGCAGCTGCTCCAGCTTCTCGGTCTTCTCCAGCGCCGTCGGCGCGAGCGAAGCGAGGCGCCGCAGCGCCCCGACCCGGTAAGCGTAAATCCCGACGTGCCGCCGCGCACCGGCGAACGCGCTCTGACTCGTCCATCCCGCCGGCGCGCCGTCGCGGCTCCAGGGAATCGGTGCCCGGCTGAAATAGAGCGCCCTGCCCCTCGCGTCGGCCACCACCTTCACCGCGTTGGGATCGAGAAACTCCGCGAGCGACTCCACCGGCGTCGCCAGCGTCGCGATCGCCGCCTCCGGATCCGATTCCAACAGCATGGCCACCTGGCGCATGACCGGCGGCGGGATGAGCGGCTCATCCCCCTGGACGTTGACCACGATGTCCGCGTCGGGCCAGTGCTCGATCGCCGCGAGCTCCGCCAGACGATCGGTCCCTGACGCATGCGCGGCGGAGGTCATGCGCGCCGTCGCGCCGAACGCGCGCGCGGCAGCCGCGATTCCCGCGTCGTCCGTCGCGATCCGCACGTCGCGTGCGCCCGACGCGAGGGCGCGCTCGTATACCCACTGCAGCATCGGCTTGCCGTGGATCTGCGCGAGGACCTTCCCCGGCAGGCGCGTCGAGCCGTGACGCGCGGGAATGGCAACGTGAAAGGAGCTGTCCATGCGGACGCCGGGTCGTCTCAGCGATCGAGGAGCGGGTCGTCGGCGGCGAGCTGCCGCGCCTCCTCCTCCAGCATGATCGGCACGTCGTCGCGGATCGGGTAGGCGAGCCGGTCGAGCCGACACACGAGCACCTGAGGCTCGCGCCGATAGACCAGCGTCCCCTTGCAGACCGGGCAGGCCAGGATGTCGAGCAGACGTGCGTCCATCGGAAATCTAACCTCCGGCAGGCATGAAGGGTTCGATCTTGCGCATCACGAGCTCGAGCAGCCGGCGCGAATCGGCCTCGCTGAAGGCAGCCTCGACCGGCACATACCACATCCGCGGGCCCGCAAGCCTGCGGCATTTTACGGCATCCTTCTCCGTCATGAGCACCGCCAGGCCGTCGCCGAAGTCGAGGTCGGCGGTGGAGAAGGCATGATGGTCGGGGAAGGGATGCTCGATGAGCTCGAGGCCGCGGGCACGCAGATCGGCGAAGAATCGCTGGGGATTTCCCAGCCCGGCGACGGCGTGCACTGGCCGGCCCTGAAAGGCCGCGAGCGGCTGCGCCTGGCCCGTGCCGGCCATCTGCCGCGCCTCGTCACCCTCGAGCCGCATTCGCAGGGCCGCCGCGGCAAGCTCCGGGGGAACACCTCGCAGAGGCGCGCCTTCGGCCCCGCCGTTCACCACCAGGACGTCGGCAGCCCTCGCCCGGGACGCGCTTTCGCGCAGCGGCCCGGCCGGCAGCACACGGCCGTTGCCGAATCCGCGGCTGCCGTCGATCACGACGATCTCGCATTCGCGGCGCAGGCGCAGATGCTGCAGACCGTCATCCGCGACAATCACCTGCGCCCCCCGCGCCGCCAGCTCGCTTGCCGCGGCAACCCGGTCACTGCCGACGAGAGTCATGCAACCCGTGCGGCGGCAAAGGATCAGCGGCTCATCCCCAACCTCCTGCCAGCGGGAATCCAGCGTGACCGCGCGCAGACCGCTCTGCTCGCGTCCGTAGCCGCGCGATACGAGACCCACCTCCAGGCCGCGTTGCCGCAGCTGATTGGCAAGCCAGATGGTGAGCGGTGTCTTGCCCGTCCCGCCGACTGTCAGGTTGCCGACGACGATCACCGGCCTGCCGATGGCCTGCGAACGCACCCAGCCCCGATCGTACGCCGCGCGCCGCGCCGCCACCGCCGCGCCGTAGAGCCAGGAGAGCGGTTGCAGCAACGACAGCCCGGGCGCCTCCTCATACCACAGCTTGAAGAGCCGCTGCTGCATCCGTGGGTCAGTCAGCGAACTGCAGCTTGTAAAGCTGGGCGTAGCGCCCGTCACGGGCCAGGAGCTCCGCATGCGCGCCCATCTCGACCACCTCGCCGGCATCGAGCACCACGATGCGGTCCGCCTGCTCCACCGTCGAGAGCCGGTGCGCGATCACGAAGGTCGTCCGGTTGCGCACGAGCTGCGCCAGCGCCGCCTGGATGTGACGCTCCGCCTCCGTGTCGAGCGCCGAGGTCGCCTCGTCCAGAATGAGAATGGGCGCGTTCTTGAGCAGCGCCCGCGCGATCGAGATTCGCTGCCGCTGCCCGCCCGACAGCAACACGCCGCGGTCGCCCACCAGCGTGTCGAGCCCGGCGGGCAGGCTCGAGACGAACTCGAGCACGTGCGCCGCCTCGGCCGCCTGCATGAGATCGCTCTCCGACACGTCGCGGCCGAAAGCGATGTTGTTGCGGATCGTGTCGTCGAAGAGCGTGACGTCCTGACTGACGACGGCGATCTGCCGCCGCAGGCTCGTCAGCTCGTAATCGCGGATGTCGCGGCCGTCGATCAGGATCGAGCCCGAAGCGGGATCGTAGAAGCGCGGCAGCAGGCTCACCAGCGTCGACTTGCCGCTGCCGGAGCGCCCGACGATGGCGAGGCTCGAGCCCGCCGGCACCTCGACCGACACGCCGCGCAGCGCCGGCCCGGTGCCCTGCGGGTACGAGAACGTCACATCGCGAAACTCCACGTCACCGCGCGCTCGTCTGGCGATGTAGCCGCCGCCGCGGGGCTCGCCGGGCTCGTCGATCAGCTCGAAGAGACTCTCCGCCGCGGCGACGCCCTGCTGCAGCGGGTCCGCCACGCTCACGAGCTCGCGCAGCGGCTGCGCGATCAGGCTCAACGCGGTGAAGAAGCCGAACAGGTCGCCCGCGGTCATCTGCCCATTGACCGTGCCGCGGATCGCCAGCCCGAGCACCAGGGCGCCCCCCAGCGCAGTGACGAGCTGAACCGTGGGATTCGCCAGCCCGCGGGTGAGGATCAGCCGCATGTAGGAGCGGCGGTTGTGCTCGTTGACGCTCTCGAACTGCGCGCGCAGGTGCGGTTGTGCCTCGTAGACCTTCACCAGGCGGGGTGCCTCGAAGGTCTCCTTGGCGATGCGTGTGACATCGCCCATCGAGTCCTGGATCCGCCGCCCGTAGCGGCGGAAGTTCCGGTTGACCACCGAGACCAGCCAACCCGCGAGCGGCCCGGTGGCGAGCGAGATCAGCGCCAGCCGCCAGTTGAGCCAGAAAAGATAGAAGATCATCGCGACGACGGTGAGCGCCGCCCGCACCAGGATGACGACCGAGGTCGTGCAGGCCGTGCCGATCTGCTCGCTGTTGTAGGTGAGCTTCGACAGGAGCGCGCCCGAGGATGTGCGATCGAAATAGGCGGCGGGCAGGTCGAGCACGCTGCCGAACACCTGGGCGCGGAACCGCTTGACGATGCTGCGGCCCACGTAGCCCATGCAATAGGTCTGGGTGAAATTACCGATGCCGCGGACGACGAAGATGACGACCAGCGCGACCGGGATCAGGAAGATCATCCGCGGGTCGGGATGGCTGACCCAGTCGCCGAAGCGCTTGCCGAGCTCGACGAAGGCCGCCATGGAAGCGGAATAGAGCGCCCCTCCCAGGATCCCGAGGGCGAACGTCCCCTTGTGCGGCCTGAGATAGCCGAGCAGCCGCCGATAGGTGACCGACACGCTCACCGGCTCGCCCGGCCGGCGGCCCGCCACGTCGTTCAAGGGCCGCCCGCCCGCTCGTTCTTGATGGTCGCGATGTTGAGCCGGACGAAGCCGAGCTGCCCGAGCACGTCCATCGCGGTGACCACCGACTGCTGGGTAGCGCGGCCGTCGGCGCGAATGGTAACAGTGATGTCGCGATTGCCGCCGGCCTCCTTGACAAGCGCCGCGCGCAGCGTGTCGGGGCTCGAGTTGATGAGCTCCCGCCCGTTGACGAGATAGCCTCCCGCCTGCGTCACCGAGACCACGAGCGGCTCGCTCCGCTGCTGGGCCGGCGGCACGGCGCTCGCCTGCGGCAGCTGCACGTGGAGCCGTCCTTCGTCGGTGAACTTGCTCGACAGCATGAAGAAGACGACGAGGAGCAGCACCACGTCGATCAGCGAGACGACATTGATCTCCGGCTCCTCGTGGCGGCGCGGCTTGAGATTCATGACACGGTCAGGCGGCGGCCGAGCGCCCGGCGCGGGTGCCGGCGGCCTCGACCACATCCGCCATCCGCATCGCCTGCTTTTCCATCTCCACCACGATGCGCTCCACCTTGCCGCGCAGATAGCGGTAGGCGATGAGCGAGGGGATCGCGACGCAGAGGCCCGCCGCGGTGGCGACCAGAGCCTCGGCGATGCCGCCGGAGAGCACCCGCGGATCGCCCATGCCGCCCGCCTGGATGGCGTTGAACGCGCGGATGATGCCGGTCACGGTGCCGAGGAGCCCGAGGAGCGGAGACACGCCGGCGATGGTGCCGAGCGTGTTGAGGAAGCGCTCGAGCTCGTAGACGACGTGGCGGCCCGTATCCTCCAGGCGCTCCATGAGGATCTCCCGCGGCCGGTGGCGGTTGGCGAGGCCCGCGGCGAGCAGCCTGCCCAGGGGCGAGTTCTGCTCGAGCGCCGCGATGACCTTATCGTTGACCTGGTTCGCCTCGATGAGCTGCCAGACCTTCTGGGGCAGCTCGCGCGGCAACACCCGCCGGTCCTGCAGGGTCCACAGGCGCTCGAGCACGATCGCCGCCGCGGTGATCGAGCAGAGAATGATCGGCCACATGAGCGGGCCGCCTGCCCGCACGATTTCCCACATCCAGCGACCCCGGGGGACGGAACCCAAGAAAACTGCGACGGCGCATGATACCCGAGAGCAGTACGTGCTCAAGCTGACTTGTGGCCGGCCGATTCACGAGGATGTGAACCCCCTGGCGCCACACCGTCGCCAATCTGGTACAGTCCGCACCCCGATGCCGCGTCGCGTGCTGAAGAAGATCCTGCCCTCCCCCGTCAAGCTGCAGGGGCACTGGCTGCTGCGGCATTTCGGGGAGCGGCTGCTCGATCCCAGGCTCTGGGCACTGCACCGCCGCGCCATCACCGGCGCCTTCGGCGTGGGTATTGCGATCTGCTTCATCCCCCTGCCGGTGCACCTCGTGGTCGCCGTCCTGATCGCGATCGCCTGGCGCCTCAACGTGCCGGCGATCTACGGGACGACTCTGCTGGTGAACCCCCTCACTGTGGTGCCGATCTACTACCTGGCCTACCGGGTCGGGGCGGCGCTGCTGCGGATCGCGCCGCAGAGCTTCTCGTTCCGCCTGAGCTGGGACTGGCTCGAGGGCGGCCTCGGGCCCATGTGGCGGCCGTTCCTCATAGGCTGCATGGCATGCGCCCTGGTCCTGGGTCTCCTCGGCTGGGGGTGCCTGGAGCTCATCTGGCGCTGGCGGGTCAGGTCCCGGTACAAGGCTCGCCGCGTCGCAACGGCGGCGTGACGCGCTCGGCCAGTCTGCCCCTCTCGATCTCGTAGATCCGTGCCATCCGGCTCGCCAGGCGCTCGTCGTGGGTGACGACGACGAGGCTGGTGCCGAGCTCACGGTTGAGCTCGAGCATCAAAGCGAACACCGACTCCGCGTTGAGGCCGTCCAGATTGCCGGTGGGCTCGTCGGCAAGGATGATCTTCGGTTTCGTGACCAGCGCGCGCGCCACCGCGGCTCGCTGGCGCTCTCCCCCTGAAAGCTGGTGCGGGCGGTGCTCGAGGCGCCCGCCGAGGCCGACGCGCTCGAGCAGCTCGCGGGCCGCCTTGCGGGCCTCGGCCACGTGGGCGCGGCGCACGAGAAGCGGCATGGCGACGTTCTCCGGGGCGGAGAACTCCGGCAGCAGATGATGGAATTGATAGACGAACCCGATCGCACGGTTGCGCAGCTCTCCGCGCTCCTTCTCGCTGAGGCCGTGAATGTCGCGCCCGTCGACCAGGACCTGGCCGCTCGTGGGCCGGTCGAGCCCGCCCAGGATCTGAAGCAGTGTCGTCTTGCCGGAGCCGGAGGCGCCGACGATTGCGACACGCTCGCCCGCCGTCACTGACAGCGCCACAGCCCGCAGCACCTCGAGAGTGACCGGCCCCTGCCGGAAGCTCTTCGAGACATCGCGCGCCTCGAGCACCGGCTGGTCGGCCTTACTCATGGCGCAACGCCTGCGCCGGAGCCGTGCGGCCGGCGCGCCAGGCCGGATAGACGGTCGCCAACGCGCACAGGAGGAACGCCACGCCGCAGACACGCAGCACGTCGAGCCCCTCCACGTAGGCCGGAAGATCGCTCATGTAGTACACCCGCGGATCGAGGAACCGAGTATGCAACAGCCGCTCGAGACCGCCGACGAGCGCCTGCAGGTTGTGCGCGACCAGGGTGCCGAGTCCCGCCCCGAGCAGCGTCCCGGCGAGGCCGATGATGACTCCCTGGATGGCGAAGATCACGAGCACGTTGCGCGGTCCCGCGCCGAAGGTGCGCAGGATGGCGATGTCGGTCTGCTTCTCCTTGACGATCATGACGAGCGTCGCGACTATGTTGAAAGCCGCGACCGCGACGATCATCGACAGCATGACGAACATCATCGATTTCGTCGTCTCGATCGAGCGGAAGAAGTTGGCGTGATTCTCCGTCCAGTCGCTGACATAGTATCCCGCTCCGCCCAGGTCGTAGGCGATCCGCCTCACCGTCCGGGACGCCTGCCAGGGATCATCCAGCGACAGACGCATGCCGGTCACCTCCCCGGACGGCAGGCCGAAGAGCCGCGCGGCATCCGTGAGACTCACGAGGGCGAGCCCGCGATCGTACTCGTACATCCCCGAATGAAAGAGCCCCGCCACCTGGAAGCGGCGCATGCGGGGCATCACCCCGGTCGGGGTTGCCACCCCTTCCGGCGCAATCAACACGACGGACCCGCCGACGCGCACGTGCAGCGCCTGCGCCAGGGCGCTGCCGAGGATCACGCGATACCGGCCGGGCTGAAGGTCCGCCAGGGCTCCCGCGGTCAGACGCCGCGCCAGGCCGGTCGCGCGCCGCTCCTCCTGCGGCAGAATGCCGCGCACCGAGGCGCCGGTGATGTGCTGACCGCTCGTCAGCATGGCCTGCTGCTCGACATAGGGAACCGCGACGCGCACTCCGGGCTCGCGCTCCACGCGCTCGCGCACCGCCTGCCAGTCCGGGATCGTGCCGTGCAGGCCCATGATGGTCGCATCCGAGGTAACGCTCAGAATGCGGGCACGCAGCTCGCGGCCGAAGCCGTTCATCACCGAGAGAACGACGATCAGGGTGGCGACCCCGAGCGCCAGTCCGCAGACCGACATGAGCGATACGAACGAGACGAAGCCGCGCCGATGGGTGGAGCGCAGATAGCGCGTGCCGACCAGCCACTCGTAGAGTGAGCCCATGGAGCTACTCGTAGCGCAGCGCTTCGGCCGGGGCCGTGCGCGAGGCGCGCACCGCCGGATAGACGGTCGCCGCGGCGGTGAGAAGGAGCGCCGCAGCGCTGATGGCCGCCACATTGCTCCACTTCACGACCGAGGGAACGGTGGTGATGTAGTAGACGCTGGAGCTGAAGATCTGGAAGCCGAAGGTGTTCTGCAGGAAGGGAACGATGGTGCCGACATTGAAGGCGAGCGCGAGCCCCAGCGCCACGCCGAGCGCCACGCCCAGCCAGCCGATGACGAGGCCCTGGGTCAGGAAGACCCCCATCACCCGCCGCGGCGATGCGCCGAAGGTGCGCAGGATGGCGATGTCGGTCCGCTTGTCGGTGACCACCATCACGAGCATCGCCACGATGTTGAATGCCGCCACGGCCACGATGAGCAGCAGGATGAGCGACATCATGGTCTTCTCGATGCGGATCGCGCGGAAGTAATCCGCGTTGTCCTGCGTCCAGTCGATGACCTGGAACCCGGGGGGGAGCCTCGCGCGGACTGCGGCGGAGAACACGGGCGCATCGAGCGCATCGCGATACCGCACCCGCAGGCCCTGATCGCCCCGGGCCGAGGGCCCGAGCGCGCGCACGTCGTCGATGTTGGCGAATACCAGTGTGGCGTCGCTGTCCGAGAGACCGACTGCGAACACCCCGGCCACCCTGAACTGGCGCAGCCTCGGCGCGGGCACCCCGCCGGCGGTCACGGTCGGAATGAGGAGGGTCAGCGAATCGCCCGGCGCCAGGCCGAGCTGCTCGGCGATGACCTCGCCGATGATGACCCTGTCGGAGCCGGCCGTGAGATCGGAAAGCCTGCCCTCGGTGATCGATCGGGCGAGCCGGGTGACGGACGGCTCGGCGGCGGGATCGATGCCGCGCAGCTGCACGGGCAGCATCTCGGGGGTGCGCACCGCGAGCGACTGGATCTGGGCGTAGGGCGCCACGCCGACCACTCCGGGGGATCGGCGGATGGCGGCGGCGGCGGCGCGCCACTGCGCGGGACCCGGCGTGTCCGTGCTCCGGGTGTCGGCCGGCACCGCCCGCGCATCGGCATCCAGGGAAAGGAGCCGCTGCCTGAGATCCCCTTCGAAGCCGTTCATGACCGAGAGGATGACGATGAGCGCGGCGACGCCCACGCAGACGCCGGCCAGCGAGGTCCAGGTGATGAAGGAGACGAAGAACTTGTGGGACCGGGCGCGCACGTAGCGCAGGCCCACGAAGAGCGACAGCGGATGGAACATCCCGGTCATTTAACCATATCGGCGCCGCGGGCCGCCCAAGCTTGATGCGGTTCACAGAACGGCCGCTGACCGGGGGCTCGCGGCTTTGACAGATTCCTGCGGGGTGTATAGTCACGCCGGATCGGTGGAGGTTCCGTATGCGCTCGGCAAAACTTCTGGCATTGCTGATCGGCTGCGCAATCGCGGGGGGTGCGGCTGCGGAGACGGTCGTGGTCGACGGGCAGGTGCACCTGGAGCAGTCCGCGGTCGCGCGGCCGGGACGCGGGACGACCATGCGTGAGGTGCAGGCCAAGTTCGGGGCGCCGGAGAAGCGCTACCCGGCTGTGGGGAAGCCTCCGATCACCCGTTGGGACTATCCGTCCTTTTCAGTCTATTTCGAGTTCAACCGGGTCGTGCATTCGGTCGTGCACGGCTGATCGCCCGCTGCGGCTCGACAGGCCACCGGAAGAGCCCTTTACGATCGATACCGCCGGGGGCTGCTCAGCCTGCTTTGCTCACTTCCTGGGGGCGATGATCTCGTCCAGGTAGTCGGGCTTGCCCTCGACGCGCACCAGATGGGGATATTGCAGGCCGCCGTGGTAGTCGACGGGGATGGTCTTGTACCCGCCCTGGTATTTCAGCAGGAGCCTGATGGGGGCGGAGTCGTGCTCGGCGCTCGCGATGGCATCCGTCATCGCCTCTTGCGAGTAGGTGTGGCCGTTGACGGCGGTCACCGTGGCGCCGGTTGAGACGCCGGCTTTGAAGGCGGCACTGTTCCAGCGTACGTCGTTGATCTCGCCGCTCTTCGTGATCGAGAGGCCGATCGAGAGCGCGAAGCTCAGCATGTGACGGCTGGGGGCGGTCTTGTCGTACTGCTTCTCGTATTCGCTCTCCTGGTCGTTGTAGACGAGCTTCCAGCCGCTCGCCTCGATGCCGCTCATCGGCGGCCGGTGGTCGTCGAGGCGCCGGCGGAGGAAGCCGGCCCAGTCGTACTTCGCCACCCCATTGAGGGCGGCGACGATGTCGTCGAAGGTGTAGGTCCTGGTGACGAAGCTGCCGTTGTCCACGCCGAAGAAACGCCTGGCGAAGGTGTCGAGCGACTTGCGGTCGCCGGTGAGGGCGCGGATTCTGGCGTCCACCTCGAGCCACAGCAGCTGGCCGGCGTTGTAGTACTCCTCGCTCATCTGCCAGCTGCGATACGGCAGCGCGGCCCGGTGTGCGGCGGTGGGGTCATTGGTGGTGTCCTGGAGCGTGCGCCACTCGAAGCCGGGCCTGTTGCGATCGTACATTGCGGCGTTGATCGCCAGCGCGTCGCGGAATTGCTGGGGGCTCCACATCCCGGCGCGCGCGGTCAGCACGAATCCCCAGTACTGGGTCTGGCCCTCATAGACCCACAGCAGCGAGTCGCCCATCGGAACATTGAAGTTGGGCGTCCAGAGGTCGGCCGGGCGGCGGAACTTGCCATTCCACGAGTGCGTGAATTCGTGAGCCAGGAGGTCGCGGTTGTACGGGGTGTCCTTCCAGGCGGAAAGATAATTCGCGCTGGCGCCGTCCTCGCTCGACTGGTGGTGCTCGAGGCCGTTCTCGCTCAGCTGGTCGGAGAGCGAGAACAGGAAGTCGTAATGCTCGTAATGATGCGAGTCGAACAGCCTGTAGGCCTGCGTCACCAGGTTGCGATGCGCCTGCAGCTGTGCC
>DASZYK010000203.1:0-2234 GCA_035545455.1 Steroidobacteraceae bacterium | reverse complement strand
ATCGGAACCGACTCCAACGTGCTGCTCGATGCGGGCGCGGAGCTGCGCGCGCTGGAATATTCCCAGCGCCTGACGCGGCGCGTCCGCAACGTGCTGGCGGGCGAGTCCGGCCACTCGACGGGCCGGAGCCTCTTCGAAGCCGCGCTGGCGGGGGGCGCTCAGGCGCTGGGCGCAGCGGGCGGTCGAGCGCGCGGAGCCGTCGGGCTGGCCGCGGAGGCGCCGCTCGATCTGGTGAGCCTCGACGCCGACCATCCCGCGCTCATCGAGCGGCGCGAAGACGAGGTCCTGGACAGCTGGATATTTGCGGCCGGCCGGGACGCCATCGACTGCGTCTGGCGGGCAGGGAAGAAGCTGGTGAGCGGGGGCCGTCATGACCAGCGAGCCTCCATCGTGGCGCGCTACCGGAGAGCAATGAAGGTGCTGCTCGCGTGAAGGGGTAACCCCCGAGTCCGCCAGCGCGAAAAGCCGAGACGCTATTGCGGCCGCCGCCGCCGCGAGCTATAGCTGCCACCGGGGATTGAGGGGTGGGCACTTACGATGAACAAGATCGTCGGAATCCTCCTGGCGGCCGGCGGCGCGATCGCGCTGGGCGGAATTGCTCTGCACCGTCACGAGCCGATCAACGCTTTGTGGATCGTCGCGGCCGCCATCTGCATCTACGCACTTGGCTATCGCTTTTATGCGGCGTGGGTTGCCGCCCGCGTGCTTACCGTCGACCCTTCGCGCGCCACACCCGCGGAACGTCACGATAACGGGCGAGACTTCGTCCCGACCCACCGCTGGATCACTTTCGGCCATCACTTCGCGGCCATCGCGGGCCCGGGCCCGCTGGTCGGGCCGACACTCGCGGCACAGTTCGGCTACCTGCCGGGGACGCTGTGGATCCTGGTGGGCGCCGTACTCGGCGGGTGCGTGCAGGACATGACCATCCTGCTGCTCTCCGCGCGCCGCGACGGCCGCAGCTTGGGTCAGATGGCGCGGGATGAGCTGGGTCCGCTCGGCGGCTTTGCGGCGCTCATCGGCACGCTGCTCATCATGATCCTGCTCATCGCGGTGCTCGGCCTGGTGGTCGTCAACGCCATGAAGCACAGCCCCTGGTCCACCGCGACTGTCTTCGCCACCGTGCCGGTGGCGATCATCGTCGGGCTGCATCTGCGGCGCCTGCGGCCGGGACGCATCCTGGAAGCCTCGGCCCTGGGCGTCGCGCTGGTGCTGCTCGCCGTGCTGGGCGGCGGCTGGGTGGACGGCACTCCCGCTCTGCGCGGCCTCTTCGACTGGCCGAGCCTGCCCCTCGCGGGGTTCGTGATCGGCTACGGCTGGATCGCGGCCATCCTGCCCGTGTGGCTGCTCCTCGCGCCGCGCGACTACCTGTCGACGTTTCTAAAGCTCGGGACGGTGGCGCTCCTGGCCGTCGCCATCGTGTTGCTGCACCCACAGATCAAGATGCCCGCGCTGACGGCGTTCACCGACGGTCACGGCCCGCTCTTCGGCGGCAAGATATTTCCCTTCGTCTTCATCACCATCGCCTGTGGTGCGGTTTCCGGCTTCCATGCGCTGGTCGCGAGCGGCACGACGCCCAAGCTCATCGCGAGCGAGGCGGACGTGCGCCTCGTGGGATACGGCAGCATGATGCTGGAGTCGTTCGTGGCCATCATGGCGATCATCGCCGCGACGCTGCTCGATCCGGGCGTGTTCTTCGCCATCAACAGCGGCGCGGGCGTGGTGGGCAGCGCTCCGGCGGCCGCGGTGCATACGATCTCGAGCTGGGGCTTCCCCGTCACCGTGCAGCAGATGCAGACGCTCGCGCACGAGATGGGAGAGAGCACTCTCTTTGCGCGCACGGGCGGGGCGCCGTCGCTCGCGGTCGGGATGGCCAGCATCTTCGGCAGCACCTTCGGACGGGGACTTCTCAGCCTCTGGTATCACTTCGCCATCATGTTCGAGGCGGTGTTCATCCTGAGCACCCTCGATGCCGGCACGCGTGTCGGGCGCTTCATGCTGCAGGACCTGCTCGGTCACCTGTATGCGCCGCTCGGCCGCACGTCCTGGTATCCCTCGGTGCTCTTCTCCAGCACGCTCATCGTCGCCGGCTGGGGCTACTTCCTCTACGTCGGCGTCATCGATCCCAACGGCGGAGTCAACATCCTCTGGCCGCTCTTCGGCATCGCCAACCAGATGCTCGCCGCCATCGCGCTCTCGGTCGCGACCGGGATCCTGGTGAAGTCGGGCAAGGC
>DASZYK010000202.1:0-2336 GCA_035545455.1 Steroidobacteraceae bacterium | reverse complement strand
CTGCACAAGGCCCGCGGCGGCCGCCGCCGGCAGATGGCGGTGCTGAAAGCCCGCGGCGTGGCTCACTCGAGCCGCGTGTATGATTTCACGATGACGGAGCGGGGCTTTCAGATCGCCGCTCCGGAGGGTTGAAACCCATGGCACAGCACGCGACGACGGAACGACTGGAGCAGGCGGAGCGATTCGTCCTGCGTCTCTACATCGCCGGCCAGACGCCGAAGTGCATGCGCGCATTCGTCAACCTGAAGCGCATCTGCGAAGAGCACCTGGCGGATCGCTACCGGATCGAGATCATCGATCTGCTGGAGAATCCGCAGCTCGCGCGCGGCGATCAGATCCTGGCCGTGCCGACGCTGGTGCGCCAGCTGCCGGAGCCGGTCAAGAAGATCATCGGCGACCTCTCCAACACGGAGCGCGTGCTGGTCGGACTGGACCTGCGCCGCGCCTGAGACCGCAAAATGAGCCACCCGTCGGAGGAGGAGCGCGACCCCGCGGCAACGGCCGCTCCGGCGCGCGCTGCCCCGGAGCAGTACGAGCTCTGCCTGTACATCACGGGGATGACGGCCCGCTCCGCCCGGGCCATCGAGAATCTGCGCAGCTTCTGCAGGCGGCATCTCGAGGGCCGCCATACGCTGCGCATATTCGACATCTATCAGCAGCCCGCCCTTGCGCGCGAAGAGCAGCTGGTCGCCGCGCCGACCCTGGTGAAGCGCACCCCGCTGCCACAGCGCAGACTCGTCGGCGACCTGTCGAATCAGGAGCGGGTGCGGGCCGCTCTGGGACTTCCCGCCTGAGCGCAGTATCGAGAGGTACTCCATGCAGCACGATTCGAAGGCCGACCTGAACCGTGAAGCGCTCGAGGCGAGGCTGAGGGAGGCAGAGGACACGCTCCGTGCCATCCGCGCCGGGGAGATCGACGCCGTGATCGTGCAGGGGCCCGCGGGCGAGCGGGTCTACACTCTGCGAAATGCCGACTACCCGTACCGGACGCTCGTCGAGCAGTTGCAGGACGGAGCGGCGATCCTGAGCCCGGATGGCGATATCATCTACTGCAATCAGGGACTTGCAGAACTTGTCTCGACGCCACTGCAGGAAGTGATGGGCGGATCGGTGGCTCGCTATTTCGAGGGCGATGCCCGGGCGGCGCTCGAGTCGCTTCTCACCGCGGGCAGCGGGAAGCGGCGCACGCGCCTCAGGAGCCGCGATGGACGCTCGATAGACGTGCTGCTGTCACTGACGAGCACGGCCACTGATGAGATCGACCGGCGCAGCCTCATCGTCACCGACCTGACCGAGCTCTCGGACGCACAGATCGGGCTCGAGCGCGCCCAGCAGCAAAGCCATGCCAAGGACGAGTTCATGGCGATGCTGGCGCACGAGTTGCGCAATCCGCTCAGCGCCATCAGCGCGGCGCTCGAAGTGCTGCGGGCCGGCGGTGATGGAAGCGTGGCGGAAAGAGCTCGCGCCATCATCGCGCGCCAGACCCGCAACCTCTCACGGCTGGTGGACGACCTGCTGGAGGTGGCACGGGTGATCACCGGCAAGGTCGCTCTGGCAGAGATGCCGCTCGAGCTCGCCGATGCGGTTCAGAGATGCATCGGACAGCTCGAGGCGCGGGCCACGGACAGGCGGATAGAGCTCGAGGTCGATGGCGGACCGCACTGGATTCACGGTGATCCGGTGCGGATCGAGCAGATCGTCACCAATGTGCTGTCGAATGCGATCAAGTACACCGGCGCGGCCGGAGTGATCCGTGTGGCGCTCTCGGCGCGCAACGGCGAGATCATCCTGCGCGTGACCGACGATGGTCTCGGGATCGCGCCCGAGCTGCTGCCGCAGATTTTCGAGCCGTTCGTACAAGGCGAGCGGACGCTCGACCGCGCTCAAGGCGGCCTGGGCGTCGGTCTGACGCTGGTGCGCCGACTGGTGGAGCTGCATGGAGGGACCGTCAATGCCCTCAGCGAAGGACCGGGCCGCGGCAGCACGTTCGTCATTCGTCTGCCGAGAGTCGCCCCACCCTGCCCCAAGGCATCATCTGCCGGCACTAAGCCGAAGACGGTTCCTCGCCGTGTCCTGCTGATCGAGGACAACCGCGACGCGCGCGAGACTTTTCGGATGATGCTCGAGCTCGCGGGACATCATGTCATCGAAGCCGACGATGGCCGCCGAGGCCTGGAGCTGCTCAAGGCCGAGCTTCCGGACATCGCCGTCATCGACGTCGGCCTGCCTGGGCTGGACGGCTACCAGATCGCCAGCACCTTCCGGAAGGAGCCGGCGAGCGGCAGTGTCCTCCTGGTGGCACTCACCGGATACGGTACGCCCGAAGCGCGCGAGCG
>DASZYK010000201.1:0-8238 GCA_035545455.1 Steroidobacteraceae bacterium | reverse complement strand
GACGAGAAGCGCGGGACGCCGCCCGGAGAGCTGCCCGGCAGCGAGCAGGGCGATCATGAGCGCGGTTGCCATGGCGGGCCGTCCAGGGTGCGCCGCGACCGGTGTCGCCGGGTCCGGGAAGAGCAACTGGTCGATGCCGAGGTTCCAATCGAGCGCGTACTCGGCAAGGGTCAGCAATCCGATCCCCAGCGCCAGCCACGCCATCACGCGCGCCGAGGTCCGGCGGCTGCGTCCCTCGCCGGTCAGCGCGAGGCTGACGCCGAGCGCGGCGATCCCGAGAGCCGTGTTCACCTTCATGGTGCTCATGCCCGGCAGCACGCTCTTCAGTGGGGCGATGTCGAAGCCCCACCCGCCGATGATGACGAGACACGCGAGCAGAACGGCGGCGCAACCGATCGTCACGCTCAGCACCCGAAGAGAGTGCACGGTGTCGGGACCGAGCGCTGCGGCGGACGCGTTCCGCTCCGGTCGAGCAGGCCCGGCGCGCAGCTTTGACATAATGGATTGCATCGGCCCCTTCATGCCGGGCGGCAGAGTCACCTGAGGATCGAGGGTGTCATCCCGGCGCGAGCCGGTCATTAGGTAGATATCCGGACGGGCGGCCCCGGCGGCACCGCAGGGCTTGCGCTCGCGCAGCGGCCGGCGACCGCCTGAGCATCAAGCCGGAGTGGTGCTGTGGGTTGCCGTAAACCGTGCTCCGGCTTCACGCATGCGCTCGTCGGCCGCCGCGCAACCTGCGGGTGTGACACCGCGGGTCGCATCGCGAATCAGCGTCACCTCGAATCCCGCCGCCCGGGCATCGAGCACGGTCGCCAGCACGCAGACGTCCTGAGCGAGTCCGCCGATCCACAACCGCCGGATGCCCCGGCTCCGCAGGTGCGCGGCAAGGCCGGTCTCGTCGAACGCCGAGTTCTGGTCGTGATCGAAGCGCACACCCTTGGTGACCTTCACCGTGTCCTCCGGCAGGCGCAGGTCGGATCCGAATCGCGCGCCGTCGGTGTCCTGCAGGCAATGAGCGGGCCACGGGCCGCCGCTCTCCCGAAAGCTGACGTGTCCCCGCGGATGCCAGTCGCGTGAAGCGTACACGGGGATCCGGACGGAAACCGCGGCGGCAATCCACTCGTTGAGGACCGGAATGACCTGATCGCCCTGCTCGATCGGCAGCGCGCCGCCCGGACAGAAGTCGTTCTGTACATCGACGATGAGCAGCGCATCACCGCGCCCGAGCGCGTCCTTCGGATTCGTGGTCGTCACGTCCATCGCTATTGGGCCGCGCAAGGCGGCAGCAGGCGCTCGATCACACCCGCATAGATCCGCTCCGCCTGCGCATCGAACAGGACGAAGCGGATGCGGGTGACGACATTGACTCGCGTTTGCAGAACGCTCTCCATCACGGCGTGGACGGCGATCTCGGCGGCCGGCTCGAGCGGATACCCGAAGGCGCCTGTCGAGATCGCGGGAAATGCGATCGAGGCGATGTTGTCCTGAGCCGCAAGCCGCAGCGCGTTGCGATAGCACGCCGCCAGAAGCTGATCGGCCGGCTCGTCGCGTCCATAAACCGGGCCCAGGCAATGGATCACATAGCGGTTCGGAAGAGCGTGTGCGCCTGTGATCACGGCCTGTCCCGGCCTGATCGGCGCGAATGCCCGGCACTCGCTCGCGAGCCCGGGCCCGGCGGCGGAGTGAATCGCTCCAGCGACGCCGCCGCCGGTGCGCAGCTCGGAATTCGCGGCATTGACGATCGCGTCCATGTCCGGCTGGTCGGTGATGCTCCCCCTGATGCATTCGATCGTCACGCCTCGAAGGCTTCGTTGCATCACGTGATCGGCTCCCGGCTTCGTCTGGCGAGCGCGGCGAGCGGTAGAGTCTCCAAACGGATTCGTCAGAGGGTGCGCGTCCCGGCCGCCTTGCACGCAACGCGGAGCATGAATCGTTCCTGCGCGATCCCGCAGCCGGATCAGCGCTTTCTCCTCCGCCAAAACCGGCGCGCGCTGCGCCTCGAGCCATTCCTCACGGGAAACGACTCGATCCGAATCACGACACCTCCCCTCGACGGCCATCGGCCGGCGCTGCTCTGCCGCCTGTGGCCGTTCGGGGGAGGCGATTTTCTTGCACCAGCGGTCAGAGACCGCGGGAAATCACGCGGCCTTCTCGAAGTCACCCAGCTGCGCATCGAGCGCCCGCCTGAAGGCGGGACGTGACGTGCACCGATCGACATACGCGGACAGGCGCGCATCGCGGGTGACGATGTCCGTGTGCTTCAGGATGCGCAACACCGTCGACATCATGAGATCGCCGGCCGTGAAGCGCTCTCCGTCGAGGAACGGCTTCTCGCCGAGCGACCTGGAGAGCGCGGACAGCCGCCGCTCGAGGAATTCAACGGCGCCCGGCCGGCGCAGCTTCGCCCACTCCTCGTTCGCATAGAAGAGATCGATGAGCGCGACGTTCATCACGAAGGGCTCGATGGAATTGAGCGCCGCGAAGACCCACTGAACGGCGCGCGCTCGCGCGGCGGCCTCCCCCGGCAGCAGCGCCTCGCTCCGCTCCCCGATGTGCAGGACGATGGCTCCGGACTCGAAGAGCACGAGCCCGTCCTCCTGCAGAATGGGCACCTGCCCGAACGGCTGCAGCGCGCGGTACTCCGGCTTGTCCTGATCCCCCTGCACCAGCAGCCGCGCCCGGTACGGCAGTCCGGCCTCCTCCAGCGCCCAGCGGACGCGCAGATCGCGAACCTGCCCCTTGGCGAAGTCCGGCACCCACTTGAAAGCGGAAATCGTGATCACTGATTTTCTCCTCTGTAAAGGCTATCGCCGCGCGCCTCGCCGCGGTCCTCGCTCATTGACGAACGGGACGCCTCGAATTCGACAGTCTCGGGCAGGATCAGCGGCAATCCGAAGGCGCGAAACAGGTCCGGCGCGCCGGGCCTCACGAACATGGTCAACCTCGAGATTCGGTCAGCCTCGACTTGCAGCAAGTGGATCGAGTGCGCCGTCCACTGCGCATTCGTGCCTTTGCGGGCGTAGCCGGCGAAGGCGGGCTGTGCGTTCGCCGCCGTCGGGATGAGGCGGAAGCCATCGTAGAATCTCCAGGCCCAGCCGAAGAAGCCCTGGATCGCCTCCCGCCCCGAATACCATTGCGGCAGCGGCGGCATCGTGTAGATCGCATCCTCCTTGAGGAGAGCCGCGAGACCGTTCAGGTCGAGCGTCTCCCACGCCCGCAGATATCGCCCGAGGAGCGCTTGCTCGGCCGGAGTCGGCGCAGGCGCGACCGCGGGAGGGGCGCCGGAGTAGAGCCTGGAAAGCGTTGCCCGCGCCCGCTGCAGAGCGCTGTTGATCGAGGCTGGCGAGCCATCGAGCAGCTCCGCCGCCTCGGCCGCAGACCAGCCGAGCACATCGCAGAGCAAGAGCACTGCGCGCTGCCGCGGCGGCAACTGCTGAATTGCGGCGATGAAGGCGAGCTGCACGGCCTCGCGCATGACATGGCGCGCCTCGGGATTCGGGGCCTCGTCGGAGATACCTTCCAGGCTCGAGTCCGGGAAGGGCTCGAGCCACGCCACTTCGGATGCCGGCTTGCCGTCCGGCATTTGCGCACTGGCCGGCGCGTACTGATCGGGCAAGAGTCGCTTCGCGCTCCTGCGGCCGGCGATCGCGCTGAGGCAGGCATTCGTCGCGATCCGGTAGAGCCACGCTCGAAACGAGCCGCTGCCATCGAAGCTCTCGAAGCTGCGCCAGGCGCGCAGATAAGTCTCCTGCACCAGATCCTCCGCTTCGTGCACCGATCCCAGCATGCGGTAGCAATGCAGTCTCAGCTCGCGGCGGTACGGCTCGGCGAGCCGCTCGAACGGATGACCCGAGTGGCCCGCCGATGACCCGCCTTCGCCGGAGGACTGCGCCGTCATGCCGTCGGATGGTACTTCAGGGATCATCGCTCATCGTGCTCCGGCTCGCGCGTCGCTCATCCGGAGACACCCTCGAGCCCCTCGCCGGAAACCAGGAACGCTTTCCCCTTGAACGCGTCCGGATTCGTCGCGAGCTCCATGACCGCTCTCGCCGCATCGGATGAGCTCGGCGGCGAGCCCATGCTCCGAATGAAGTCCTGCTCGGAGATGCCGAGATAGCGGGAATAGCCCGCCACCGCGTGCCGGCCGAGCTCGGAGTCCGGCATGATGCGCGGCGCCAGGGTCATGAACCGCAGGCCGAGACCCAACCGGTCCGATTCCTTCTGACCGTAGCTCGCGATGAACATCTGCGTGCGCTTGGCGCCGGCATACCCGCCCGAGATCGGTGATCCCGCGAGAGCGGCGCCGCTCGCGACGAGGATGACCGAGCTGCCGGCGGACAGCGGCCGCAACAACGCCGCCTTGATGAATTGAAACGCGATCCTGACGTCCGCCTCCCAGTTGACTGCGAACTGCGCCCAGGTCTGCTGGTGTAGCGGTGCCGCCGGCGGGAATGCGCCCGCGCAAAGCACGAGGACATCGGGCCGGAGGGCCTCGAAGACCTTCGCCGGCGCGCTCTCCTCGCCGGCATCCAAGGCGAGAGTCTCGACATCCGGGTGTGCCCGCCGCAGCTCATCCAGAGGCCTCTGTTTTCGCGCCACCGCCAGCACCCGGGCGCCGGCACGGGCCGCCGCCTCCACGACCTGCCGGCCCACGCCTCGGCTGCCGCCGACCACGACTACGTTCCTGCTCGTCAATGTAAGCATCTGAGGTCTCCCGGAATCGTGGATGGCTCCACGTGCTGGCTCCACTCGTATGACCGATCTGGAGGGGAGAATTCATCGGTCCCGCCCGAGCCAGGCGCATGGGTAGCTCAGCCCCGGCTCTCCGGCAGGAGGCAGCTTCTCGGCAACCCGGCCGGAGGATCCGGCGCCGCATCTCGCGGAAAATGCGCTCATCGCCATACCCAAGATCGCGCGCCTGTCCATCGCGGTCGTGACGTCTCTCGCTGCCGGCTCTCGGGTGCGCGCCGTTGCGCCCTCGAGCCGCGTGGCGCCCGAATAGGGAATCGGAGCGCAGTTATCTGC
Source organism: Steroidobacteraceae bacterium (assembly GCA_035545455.1). GTDB lineage: Bacteria > Pseudomonadota > Gammaproteobacteria > Steroidobacterales > Steroidobacteraceae > 13-2-20CM-66-19. Next base: position 3,213 of record DASZYK010000201.1, on the reverse strand, counting down.
GCGTCGCTTGCAGAGCCGCCACCTCCCTGGCGATCCGCCGTCCGAGTCGCTCCGCGGGAGCGTACCCGTTCTTGAACAGGCGCGGGCGACCGCCGCCGTCGAGGATGACCAATGCGGGCAAAGCATCGACACCGAGCGCCCGCGCGGCCCCGCCCGAATCGAATGCGAGCGGCAGACTCAGGTGCATTCGGGCGGCCACCGCGGATTCCTTCCCGATGGTGTCGCCTCCCCAGGGGCCGTCCACTGCGTAGAAGTCCGCGCTCCCGTCGTCATGGCGGTCGTACGCCCTCTGCAACGCCGGCAATTCCTGCCGACACGGTGTACACCAGGTTGCCCAGAAGGCCAGCACGACCACGTGGCCTCGCAGATCAGCGGAGCTGACGGCCTTCCCATGAGGGATGGCGAGCGAGAAAAAGGGGACGGCAGGGCCGGTTCCCTTGCCCGGCCCGTTCGCAATCAGCCACCCAATCCCCAGCACCGTGGCGAACACTACGCCACCGAGCGAGAGGACGGCCCATGCAGAAGCCGATCGGCCGTGGCCGTGAGCGCTCGAGTGGCGCATTTCGCTGCTATGACGGGTTGCTCGAGGGCGCGGCCCGGTGGTCGCCGGGACCGTCGCCTGCCGCATTCAGCTCGGAAAGGATCTGAAGCAGCTCCTCGGCGATGACCGGCTTGCTTGCGATTCGGACCAGCGGATCGGCGACCGCCGCCCTGATGGCGCCCGAGGTGTCCCCGCTCACGAGCACGGCGCGCAGCCGCGCTCCTACGACACCTCGTAACGCCTCGATGAGCTGGGTGCCGAGATCGCCGTTCCCGAGATGATAGTCAGTGATCAGGATCCCGATGTCCCCGCGCTCCGTTGCGACCCTGACGGCCTCGGCCAGGCTGGAGGCCGTGCTGACCTCGAACCCCTCGACCGCGAGAAGCATCCGCGTCGCGTTCAGCACCGCGGGGTCATCATCAACGACCAGGATCCGTGCGCGCGGCGCGGTTTTCACACTCACACGCTGCGCCGGCTGCGCGCGCTGCGATTGCGCAGCAAGACCGGCGGGCACCCATATCGAGAATGTGGTTCCCCGGCCCGGATGCGATTGAACACGCAGCTCGTGACTCAGAAGCCTGGCCGCCCTCTGCACGATGCTCAGGCCCAGGCCATGCCCTTCCCGCACCGAGTTGGGCGAAACTCCCACCTGATAGAACTCCTCGAAGATGTGCGGCAGGTGCTCCTCGGCAATGCCGATTCCGGAGTCCTCCACATCGATGCGCAGCCGATCGTCGCCGTGACGCGTGCAGCCGAGGCGCACGATGCCGCGCGGAGTGTACCGGATCGCGTTGCTCACCAGATTGCGCAGGATCTGACCGAGGAGAATGGGATCGCTGACGGCGACCTCCGTGGCATCCGCGATCTCCAGAGTGATGCCCTTCTTCTGGGCGACACCGGCGAACTCCATCCGTATCTCCTGGAACGAGGACTCCAGAGCGAAATCCCGGATTTCCGGCTGCACGGCGCCGGATTCGAGCTTGCTGATGTCGAGCAGCATGTTGATCAGCCGCGACATCGAGACGATCGCCTCCTCCTGCTCCATGAGCGCCCGAGACACATCCGCCGTCGACGACATCCGCCGCAGCGAGCCGTTGAGCAGAGCCAGCGTCTGCAGGGGCTGGCGCAGATCGTGGCTGGCCGTCGCCAGGAAGCGTCCCTTGCTGCGATTCGCGAGATCGGCGGCGTCGCGGGCCTCGCGAAGCGATTGCTCGTGCTGGACCCGGTCCAGCAGCTCCGCGGCCAGGCGCAGGTAGATATCGGTCAGCTGCAGCTGGCTTTCGCTGGGCAGGCGCGGCTCGCGGAACAGCGTCGAAAGCATCCCCTTGATGTGGCCGTCACGGCCGATGATCGGCGCAGACTGAACGGCGCGGTAGCCGACGCGCTCCGCAACAGCCAGGTGCGAGGCATAGCCGGCGTCGCGCGTGACATCCTCGATGGTCACGCGCTCGCGCGCCTTGAGCGCCCGCCCGCAGGAGGTGCCGTCTTCGGCTCCGACGACCGCAAAATGCTCGAGAAACTCGCGCGGCACCCCTCGATGAGCGACGATGCGCAGCGAGTCGGTTCTCTCATCGTAATGCTGCACGTTGCCGAAATCGGCCTTCTGCAGGGCGATCGTCGTATCGAGAATCTCCTCGAGCACGTTCGGCATCTCCTGCACCTCGGCGAGCCGCGTGCTCATCTCGTGCAGCCGGCGCATCTCCCCGAGCTGTGACTGCAGCTCGATGTTCGCCAGCCGCGCCTGCTCCTGCGCGCGTTCCCGCTCGCGGATCTCGGCCATGAGCCGCGTGTTGGTCCGCTGCAGCTCCTCGTTGGCCCGGCCGACCGTCGCGGGACTCGGCCAGCGGAGCGCTTGCGGCATGAGTTTCACCAGCAGCACGGCGGTCGGCACCGACGCGGCGGCGGTCACCGCCTTGATCGCACCGTCGATCCAGTAGTAGGGACGCCAGATCGTCACGATCGCCATCAGGTGCGTGGAGCCGCATGCGATGATGAAGACCGCGAAACAGCCGATGATCCAGTTGTATTCCAGGTCCTTGCGCTTGCGCATGAAATACGCGAGCGTGAAGGGGATGGAGTAATACGAGAGTCCGATCAGCCCATCCGAGATAATGTGCAGAAAAAGAACATCGGGGCGCCACAGGTAGCACATGCCGTGCGGCATGAAGCCATCTGTGCCGAAGAACTGCAGAATGGCGTCTCTCATCGTCCCCTCCGCCTACGGCGCGATCCCCGCCAGCCCGACCATTCGCGCATTCTACGGCTGCGATGCGGCGACGGGCATTTCCGCCTGCAGCGCGGTCGCGCATGAGAGCCGCCGCCGCGGCCGGGAGCGGATTTGTCGTCCGCGTGCATCGCAGAAAGTGCAGCATGCGGGGTGACGACGTGCGCCCGGGCCGCGCTCCTGCCGGCCCCGCTCGTGCCTTGGCTTTCTTCGACCGGTCAGGTCAGGACCGTGTGCGATCGTTGCTGGCAGCAGCTGCAGCCGCGGCACTCTGCCGTGAGCTGAAGCTTCATCAAGTCCTGGGGGCTTGCACTCATCCTCGGGCGACGTGCGCCGTGGCTCCGGCCTCGCCGGCGCCCCCACGCGGTCAGGTCTTCAGTCGCAGCCTGCCGATGAAGTCGCGCTTGCCGATGGGCACCCCCTTCCAACGGAGGATGTCGTACGTGGT
>DASZYK010000200.1:0-12915 GCA_035545455.1 Steroidobacteraceae bacterium | reverse complement strand
AGCAAGGTTGTAGCAATGACAAGACAGGCTCGGCACACGATCGCCGCGGCGGCACGGCGGCCGCGCCGAAGCGCGCCCGCCCCTGCCGGCCCAGGTGTGGCCGCTGCGCAACGTTGCAGTACTGGACTGGCGCTCATCACTTTCTATATCCTCGGGTCTCGGGAGACAGAGAATTTAACGTCGGCGACGGCGCTCATCTCGGCGCTGCGCGACACCGGCGTGGGCACAGAGCGACACCGCGAACCGGAGTGTCCGGGCTTCCTCGGGGGGAGGCAAAGATGTTGAATTTCCTCAGCGCCGCCCTGCCGCCGCCCGAGCGCGCGGCGGCCTATCGGCAGGCCCTGCTCCGGTACTTCTCCTATCTCACGCCGGACGCCCGCGCCGAGGTGGAGACCGACGAGCCCGATCACTTCAGCGCAAGCCTCGAGGAGTTCGCCATCGGCCGGCTCGCCGGCGGCATTCACCGCTGCAATGCGACGCACCGACTCTTCCTGCCGCCCACCGAGGCTCACAGTCTCGAGCTGTATCTGCTCTGCAGTGGCGGCCTCACGCTCTGCGGGAGGGAGGGCACGGTCGACCTCCGGGCGGGGGATATGGTCCTGTGGCGCATGGGCAGGGAGTGCCAGGCGATGAGCAATGGCTTCGAGCTGATCGGCTTCGGGCTTCCGGAATCCCTGGTGCTCGACCGCAATCTCGAGCTGGCAGGGGCGATGGGCCGCAGGATCTCGGGCAACTCCGGGCTCGCCGCCTCCGTGGCTGCATTCTTGCGCAAGATGGCGGAAAGCCATCGGGAGCTCACCTCCGAGGAAGGCTCCGCGCTGCAGGAGGTGGCACTCGATGCCATATGCCTGCTCGGCAGATCGGAAAGCATCCGTGGCCTGCCGGCCGCTCCGGCAGAAGAGCAGGAAAAGCTCAAGAGGCTCAAGGCGCTCGCCATTCGCTCCCTCGAGCGGGCAGACCTGACGCCCGCCGCGCTTGCCGCGTGCAGCGGAATTTCCACGAGAACCGTCCACCGGCTCTTCGCCGCCTCGGGCACTACGTTCCAGGATTGGCTGCGCGAGCGCAGATTGGAACGGTGCTGGGTCGAGCTGAGCGACCGAAGCCGCGCGGGCCGCAGCATCGCAGACGTGGCCTTCAGTTGCGGATTCAACGACCTTTCGACGTTCAACCGCGCCTTCCGGGCACGCTTCGGCATGACGCCGCGCGCCGCCCGGCAGCGTCGTCAAGCCGGAACTCTCTGACTTCCTGCTCGAGCTGACGGGATCAGTCGCCGGCAGGTCGATCCCGTCCGATCCGGCCGGGCATCAGAACCTGCGCGTGAGCGTGAAGAATTCCGTGCGCGGCAGGGCGGGAGTGCCGTTGAGCGTGAAGAGGCTGCCGTCCACGTTCAGCGCGGGCGTCAGGGAGTAGTAGTAGAGCTTGTCCGTGGCATTGCTGACCTCGAGCGCCGCCGACCACTTGCCCGCCGCGTCGTCCCACTCGAGCCGCGCGTTCAGGATACCGAAGCCGCCCTGCGCCCCGGCCGGGGTGTTGGCAAGGTCGTAGAACACCTGCGAGCGGTAGGAATAGTCGGCGCGGGCCGTGATCTCGCCGCCACTGCCCAGCCCGAGCGTGTATTGCGCGCCGAGGGCGCCCTTCCAGCGGGGGATGTTCGGCGGCTGGCTCGTGAGCGTCATTCCGCTGAGGAGAGACGACGGCGCACCGAGCGCCAGTGTCTTGTAGTCGAGAAAGCTCATGCCGCCATCCATCTCGAAGCCGCGGAAGAGCCGGGCACGCATGTCGAGCTCGACGCCTTCGATCCGCGCGCGGGACGCATTGACGACGACGGTTCCGCCGTCGCCGAGCGGTGGCGGCAGGAACTCGCTCAGCTGGATGTCCTTGTACTCGCTCAGATAGGCGTCGGCATTGAGCATCAGGCGGCGGTCCAGCCACTCGCTCTTCACTCCAACCTCGTAAGCCGTGAGGTGCTCGGCCCGGAACGGCACGATGTCGGTCAGCAGCACGGGCTTTGGATTGAGGCCGCCCGTCTTGTAGCCCGTGGCGACCTGCGCGTAGGTCATCAGATTCGGCGTCCACTGATACTGCAGCGCGAATTTGGGGTCCGTACGGGCGAGGTACGTGCTGCCGCCGGTTCCAGGCGGATATGCGAGCGTACCGGGCGTGAAGAGGAAGTTGGCGGGCACGGTGGCCGTGTAGATGTGGTGGTACTGCTGGCTCTTCTCGTCCGTGCTGTAGCGCGCGCCGAGCTCGGCGCTGAGCTTCGGCGTGACGTGGTAGACGAGGTGCAGAAACCCGGAGGCGGTCTTCTCGACCGTGGGGTCATCGATGTCGAAATTCAGCCCCCACAAGCCATCGGGCGGGAATCCCGGCGTGCCCGGCGGAATGATGCCGGTGTTCGGCAGCTCGATGTGTCCGCCGTAGTTGCCCCAGGAGGAATAGTAGTACGCGCCGGTCAGCCATTCGAGGCGGTTGTCGAAGAGCTTGCCTGAGAGCTGCAGCTCCTCGCTGAACTGACGGTGATCGAGCTTGTTGTCTTCCAGATAGGCCGCCGCGAGCGGCGTGCCATCCGTGTTCGCGAACTCGGACTCGTACTTCTGGTATCCGATGATGTCCTTCACGTGAAGGCCCGCGGGTGCATTCCAGTCGATCGTCGCCGAGATGGCGCGGAAGAACTCCTTGTTCACGGGCGGCACGGTGTAGCCTGTTCCAGGGTTCGTGTACGTCGAGTAGCTCGTATACGGATTGCCGGTCACGAACGCCGGATTGCTGGCCGCGATGCCGTACAGCGGCAGCGAGACATACTGATCGTACTGCGCCGCCGGCGATCCCGGCTCCGGCCGGTTCTGGATCAGCGTGTCCTCGGCGCCCGCCTCGCTGCGGTCGTCGAGCAGATCACCGCGCAGGACGACGGTGAGGTCCTCGTTCACCCACCATTTCAGGGCCGCATGCAGCAGCACGGTGTTGTGTCCTCCCTCCGTGCCGACCTGGCAGCCCGGAGCCGTCGTCGCCGGCTTGAGATTGCCGGCCTCGCCGGGGTTTGCGCACGCGAAGTCGATGCGACGGACATACCCGTTCATATCGTTGAGACCGCCCGAGACGCGCAATGCGAGCTTGTCGGGGATGAGCGGCACGTCGAATTCCCCCTTGAGGTACTCGCGGTGGAAGCTTCCGTAGCCGAGCTCGACCTCCCCGGAATCGTTCCCCTTGGGCTCGGGCGTATACAGAAGGATGGCGCCGCCCTCGTTGTTCATGCCGAAGAGCGTGCCCTGCGGACCGCGCAGCACCTGGATGTTGGAAATGTCGCCGAGGTCGAAGATCGAGCCGTAAACCGTGCCGTAGTAGACATCATCGACGTAAAAGCCGACGCCCGGCTCGAAGGCGAAGGTGAACTGGTCCTGTCCCACGCCGCGGATGTAGGCCAGAGCGGAGCTGCCCGAGTAATTGCCACCTGGCAATATGGTCAGACTCGGCGCCACCTGCGCCACATCCAGGACGCTCGTGAATCCGTGCTGGGCGATGTCTCTTGCGCTGAGGGCGGTGATCGAGATCGGCGTCGTTTGAAGATTCTGGGAGGTCCGCTCGGCGGTCACGATGATTTCGCTCAATTGCGTCGCCTCGCTCCGCTGAGCGGCCGCGGCGCCCGAGGAGGCGACCGCATCTGCCTGGGCGAGGGCGAGTTGCACCGGGCCGAGCTGCGCGGCGACCGCCGCGGCGATCAGGGAATACCGGCGAAGCCGGATGGCGCGCGGCCTGGGGCTGCTCGTGGGCAATTTCTCGTGCATGCGTCGCCTCTTCAGCGGGCTCGGTGTCGGCGAGAAGCAGAGGATATTGACGCTGTCGGGCCCGGTCTTGGCGCCGAGTGTCAGAAGATTGGGCGATGAGCGCCATGGGTGCCAGCCCGACATCCGGGCGGACGGCCCGGCCGGCGGCATCATTGCGATGGGCGGGCGGGCCCATTCAGCGCCGGCCTTCCGGGCCATGTCGGATCGGCCCGCTCAGGAGTGATCCGTGCCGCCGGCGCCGCCGGCATCCCGCGGCTCCGCGCGCGCGTCTCTCGCCGATGCAGATCGTCGGCTGCGCTCAGCCGCGCTGGCCGGCAAAAATTCTAAGTCTTCGTGTTCTGCGCGACGAACGGATAGGCGCGCTTCGACAGCAACTGCTCCACCGCCCAATGAGCCGTGAGAAACGCTGCGTCGGTATGCGGGCTTGCGGCCGCATCCGCATTGGCGATGGTGATGAGACCGTACGGCTGCCTCGCCGTCACGCAAGGGCGTCCATCGGTCTCCGTGAACACCCAGTCGAGCGGATCGTACAGGCTGTTGTACGTGTAGGAGTAACCGTGGCACCAGCGGTTGACCATGATGCCCAGGATGTCGCGACGCGGATCGAAACCGCCGGGCGAGAGAATGCGCGCCAGCTGATCGCGGATGTTGCGCTCGAAGGTGTCGAACGTGGTGCTCAGAAGCTCCGCCCTTCCCGCGCGATGCTGTTCCTTGCGAGGAAGGCCCGGGACATTGGGGTAGCGCGTCAGCGAGAGCACGATGGGCTCCTCCGGCGAGGCCGAGTGGCGCAGCGCGCCCAGATCGACGGCCTCGGGCAGCGCGACCGTGTCGTGATACATCGTCGGAGAACGTACGGAGCTGATGCCAAGCTTCTCGAACGCCTTCCAGTTCCTGACGAACACGCTGGTATAGACGATGGGCGCCTTGACATTGTAGGAAAGTGCCGTCTTCTGCTGCGCGGGCAACTCGGGGATGATGTACGGGATCATCATGTTCCACGACGCCATGACGCACGCCCGGGCGCGCAGGTCGTACAGCCTGCCGGAAGCGGAGTTGGAGGGGCTGTATGAGACGATGACCTCCTTCGCGCCCGCGGCATCGCCGTCGTGCCGCACGTTGAGCACGGTGCTGTTCAGGCGGATCCGCGTCGAATTGGAAGGGCGATCGAACCGCGCGTAATCGACCCGCGCCGTTCCGACATCCTCCATCGTGGTGCCCGGCACCGCATCGGGAATCAGCCGGCGCACCAGCAGACGCGCGAGAGTCGCATTGCCGTCCGGAAAATGCACGTCGCTGTGGCCAGGCCGCTGGCGGCCGTGCTGCCCTCCCGGCAGGTCGGCCAGAAGCCCCTTCGGCAGCGGGTCCAGCCGCAGACCCGCGAAGCCGGCGCCCCCCATCACCCAGGCGAAGAGCGCCGGAGTCGCATCGGCGCCGACACCGAAGACGCTGCGTCCCAGCGCCATGTAGAACCAGTATGCCTGCGGGTCCACCTTGGCGACCTGCAGCAGGTAGTCCTTGTAGGACATGCGGGCGAGACGCTCCTTCTTCCCGGCCTGGGTGAGGCCCGCGAGATAGTCGGGCTGGCGGGGATCCTGCAGGCGCAGGAGATCCTGCCGGGCCCGCTCCGAGAGCGGCATGCGGCTCACGTAGTCAGGTGTGATCGGCGGCCGGTATTGCCCGGCGGCCCCTGCCGGCGCCACGACCAGTCGATCGGCGCCGAATGTCTCCCGGTCGAAGAAGTACCCCGGCCGCAGACCGAGCGAAGGATAGAGCCTGGCGTTCGCCTCGTTGGCTTGCGCGTACCGCGGCAGGTCGGCCCCGATGTCATCCAGCACCTGCCGCGCCCACTGGTTGTAGCGCTCCGGCGATTCGATGTCCATCGTTCCGCCATTCAGCACGAACGTCCGGCCGCCGTAATGAAACTCATTGCGGCGCGCGTGTCCGCCGACGTCGTCGTGATTGTCGAGAATGAGCACGCGTGCGCCGGGACCCACGCTCTTGTGGAAGAAATGCGCGGCCGCAAGCCCGCTCAGGCCGCCGCCCACCACCACCAGGTCATAGGTTTCCCCGGTGTGCTCCGCGCCCGAGAGGTCGACCGACCGGCGATCGCGCAGCCCATGGGCCGCCAGGTAGGAGCCGGGTTGCGATCCCCGCATACCGGTCCGCATGGGCGGATACGGGTCATGCTCGCCCGCAGAGACCGCGGCGTCGTCACGCGCCGCGCCCATCGCCCCCTCGGGAAGGGCGAGGGAGCCCGCCACCATGGCGACGCCGTTGAGGAAATCCCGCCGCGAGATGTCGCGGTCCATGCCGAGGCCATGGTCCGAGTCGCCTCGCGGCTTGCCGGGCTCGTCTGTCATGTGGATGAGCCCTCAGCCGCGGGGCCCGAGAGCGGATTGCCGATCGGCAGCCGGCGCAGTCGCCGGCCGGTGGCGGCGAAGATGGCGTTGCAGAGCGCCGGCGCAATAGGCGGGAGGCCGGGCTCGCCGACACCGCCGGGCGGCACCGCGAAGCTCGACGGCTGCAGATGGACTCGGATCTCCCGCGGCGCCTCGGGCATGCGCAACACGGGATAGTCATTGAAATTGGATTGCTGCACCCGCCCCTCCTTGAATGTGATCTCGCCGCGCATGGCCACCGTGAGGCCCATGATGCACGCGCCTTCCAGCTGCGCGCGGATGCGGTCAGGATTCACCTGCGGACCGCAATCGAATGCAATGTCCACCCGTGGAATGGCGATCTCGCCGCCGGCTCCGACCCGCACCTCGATCACCGCGGCGGCGTAGCTCATGAAGCTGTAGGTGGCGGCGAGTCCCAGGCCGTGCCCTTTCGCCATGGGCCGCCCCCACCGCGCCTCGAGGGTCGCGCGCTCGATCACGGCGCGCAGACGCCCCGTGTCGAGCGGGTAGAGGACGGGTGACTCGCCATAGTTCCACTCGTCGGACAGCGAGCGCGGATCGATGCGGCGCGGCGGACCGATGAGATCGAGCTGATACGCCCGCGGATCCCGTCCGGCCGCGTGCGCCAGCTCGTCCAGGAAGCTCTGGATCGCGAAGCCGTGCGCGATGTTGTACACGGAGCGGAACCAGCCGATGCGTGTGCGGGCGGGTACGTTCGGGATCTCCAGCCGGACGTTGGGAATGCGCAACGGAACGTTGATCATTCCCATGCCGTACTCGGTCTGATCCTCGCCTTCGGCCCCGGCCTCGAAAGTGGCATTCTCGGTGGGAGCCGCGGAACGGTGCAGCCACGCGAGCGGCATGCCGTCGGGCCCGAGCACCGCTTCCAGACGCTCGAGCGATACCGCCTGATAATAGTCGTGGCGGATGTCATCCTCGCGGGTCCACATCACCCTCACCGGCCTGCCCTGCATGGCCTTGCTCAGCAACGCCGCCTCACCCGCGAAGTCCGGCAGCGATTTGCGCCCGAACGCGCCGCCGAGCAGCGTCACGTGCACCGTGACGTCCGGCTCCTTCATACCGAGCAGGCTCGTCACGAGATCACGCGTGGCCTGCGGCGCCTGCACCGGCGCCCACACCTCGCAACGGCCGCCGACGATGCGTGCGGTCGCCGCGGGCGGCTCCATCGAGGCGTGGGCCAGGAACGGCAGATAGTATTCGGCTTCGATCCGCCTGCCGCCTTTCCGCAGCGCCGCCATGGCATCGCCCTGATTGCGAACCACCTTGGCCGGCTGGCGCACCGCGCTCCGCAGAATGGCCTCGAACCGCCGCGAGTCGTAGCTCCCGTTGGCACCGTCGTCCCACTGCAGCTTGAGGGCCTCTCGGCCCTTGATGGCCGCCCAGGTGTTGGTGGCCAGCACGGCCACTCCTCCCAGGGGGTAATACTGCGCCGGCATCGGATGCGCTGCTATCTCCACGACCCGCACCACGCCGGGGACGGCGAGCGCCGCCTGCGCATCGTAGTGGACCAGCTTCCCACCGAGCACCGCGGGCCGCGCCACCACGGCATGCAACATCCCGTCCAGCCGCGTGTCGGTGCCGTAGACCGCGCGACCGGCCACGATGTCGGCGCCGTCGGCGGATCGAGTGCTCGACTTGCCGATGTAGCGAAATTGCGCCGGGTCCTTCAGCCGCACCTGCTTCGGCTCGGGAAGCGGCTGCCGCATCGCCTCGAGCGCGAGATCACCATAGGAAAGCCGCCGCCCGGTGCCGCGATGCAGCACCTGCTGGCGCTCGGCGATGACCTCGCTCACCGGCACATCCCAACGCGCCGCGGCTGCGCCCGCCAGCATCATGCGAGCCGCGGCGCCGACGCGCCGCATCGGCTCGAAGAAATGACGCATGCTGCGCGATCCATCGGTGTCCTGACTGCCGTACCTCGCCTCGTCGGCCGGCGCCTGTGTAACCCGGACCCTGGGCCATTCGGCCTCGAGCTCATCGGCCACGACCAGAGCGAGACTGGTGCGGATACCCTGCCCCATCTCCGGCCTGTGCACGGTGACCAGCACCGTGTCGTCCGGGCGGATCGACACGAACACCAGCGGATTGTCGACCACTCCGCCGGGAAAGGCGGCCGCTCCATACACCGGAGCCTCACCCGCGAGCGCGATCGTGCCCGACCGGCGCACGCAGAGCGCGAGCCCGCCCAGCGCGGCGGCGCCCTTCAGTACTTCGCGGCGCGTGAGCGTGCCCTCTCCCCCGGGCTTGCGCCCGCTCAAGGCGAGCCCCGCAGTTGCCCGGCCGCCCGATGGATCGCGGCCCGGATGCGCGGGTAAGTTCCGCACCGGCAGATGTTGCCCGCCATCGCGGAATCGATGTCCGCATCCGTTGGATGTGGCGAGCGGCGCAGCAAGGCGACGGCGCTCATGATCTGCCCGGCCTGGCAGTAGCCGCACTGCGGCACGCCCATCGCCAGCCAGGCCTCCTGCACGGTACGGCCCAGGCGGTCGCGCTCCACGCCCTCGACCGTGGTAATGGGCTTGCCGGCCACCGCGCTCACTGGCGTCACGCAGGTGCGCACCGGCTGACCTGCAACGTGAACCACGCAGGCGCCGCAAAGGCCCATGCCGCAGCCGTACTTCGTACCGGTCAATCCCAGCTCGTCCCGCAATACCCACAGCAGCGGCGTATCGGGCGCCGCCTCCACCTTGACGGGTCTCCCGTTGACGCTGAGCTCAGTTTGCATGACAGCCCTCCAGCCGCGGATCACCGGGCCATTGTGACTCGGGCCGCATACACGTGCAGCGCCGCCGGCACGTCGCAGCGAGCCGCCAGTCCTGCCACCACTGAGTTGCGATAGGCAGTCAGACCGGTGTCGGTGAGCGGCTCGCGGCGCAGCCGCGCCACCTCGGCGACCGTATAGGGCCGGACCGGTCTGCCGCCCGCGACCGGAGCGCCCATATCGAACACCACGAAATTCATCACCTGGGTCAGCATGCGGTCGGAGAGCGTGGTGAGCGCCACATCCGGCAGGCGGACGAGGAAATCCCTGCCCTGGCTCGTGCACAGGAAGCTCCCCGTCAGACCTCGCAGCGTTGGCACCTTACCCGGCGCCGAGACGCCTTCGATGCCGTGGCAGCCGCCGCAGGAGGTCAGGTAGGCGACCTGCGCCGCCGGCAGAGGGTTCGCCCGTCGGGTGGGCAATTTCGACCCCGCCGGCGAGGTTGCGCCGAGCGCCACCGCCGCAAGCGTCATCACGCACGCCGCGAGCGCGGCCGGAATTGCGAAACGACGGCTCATGACCCTCACCGGCGCGGATCACTCCGCGAGCCCGACCAGCACCGCCATGGAGCAGTGATACTCGAACGTGTTCGCTCCGATGCACCAGATGATGTGATTGTTGGCCTGCGGACGGTAGATGGGCATCGCATGGTCGGTGCCGAGGCAGCTGCACTTGTTGCAGATGCTCGCGCCGCAGCAATCCCGATAGGCGATCAGATACGAGCGCTGGTCGGCGGGATTGATGCAGCTGCCGATCCAGGACGTCGGTGACGGCTGCGATCCGGGCGGACAGGAATGCACGCTGCCACCGCAGCAGGAGCACAGGTTCCCGTCGATGCCGCAATAGCGCCAGTAATTGCACGCAGTATCGTCGTGCGCCTGCGCCTCGCGGCTGAAGTCGGTACCTTTATCCGCGTCGGCGGCACGCGCCCGCTGCACGGGCAGCAAGGGAAAGGCCGGCGCCGCGACCAGCAACGCTCCGAGTCTCGCGAGCGCACTGCGCCTGGACAGCCTGCCCGCCAGGCGGCGCGTCAGCCGTTCGCCCCAGTTGTCAATGCCGAGTCGCTTCATCGTCATTCTCCTCGCACCTTGACCACGCCCGGGGGCACGATCTGCGTTGCTCTCAGCACTGCCCCGGAGTCCGGGTCCATCACCCAGAGCCAGCTCTCCGACAGCGCGAAGAGCAGCGGATGCGCATCCTGAGTGACGGCGACGAGGGAGGCCGATTCCGGCACGTCCCACCGATGCAGCAGCCGGTGTTGGCGGGTGTCGAGCACCCAGATCTGGGTACCGGCCTGCTCGTTGCTCCACGGATGTCCTTCGTGCATCAGGACGAAGAGGCGCGCCGTCGCCGGCTGGTACGCCGCGAATACCTGACCGCCGGGGCGCCAGGTCACCGCGCCGACCTGCGAGGTGGCCGGCGACAGGCCGGCGGCTTGCTGGATCGACCACGGCTTGTCGAAGGCCGGATGATCCGCCAGGTGGACGGGGTGAACCCAGCCGTTGTAGGTGATGAAGAGCGCCAGGCCACTGCGGGTATCGGCGACACTCTCATCCATCACCGGGTCGTTCATGACGTCGAAGAAGCGGTCTGCCCGGTGTACGGCGTACTTGCCCTGCGCATCGATGTCCGCAATCGCCAGCGAGCCGTCGGCACACAGCGAGGCGAAGCCGCGCTGGCCAAACGGGTACACCAGTCCGCAGCCGGGGATCTCCACGGAGGTAAGTAGCTTGCGCTGCTTCAGGTCGATCACGCTGACCGACGGTGCGGGCTGGAAGCTGTAGTCGTACGCGTAATGCCCGTCGGGACTCAAGGCGAAGGAGTGCGTCTTCGGATCCGAGATCAGGCGCCCAGGCAGCTTGATCTCCCCTTCGTTGCTCAGCGTGGGGCCGCCATAGATCGACAGCACATCTTCCCGAGTGCCGCGATTGCCGAGGCTCCAGTAGGTCTCGGAGATGTACAGCGTATGATGGTCGGGCGCCCACGTGAAGTTGGCATACTGCGACGAATACACCGCCCCGACCGTCTTCGCGGTATCGCCGTCGATGATGCGCACGCCCGGAGGGGCGATGCTGTCCATCGCATTGTAGGCGAGGTCGTGGGGCTTCAGGCCCTGGAACGGAGTGACGCCCGCCGTCTCGCTCTGCAGCACCGGCGCAGCGGCGTGTCCCACCGGCGCTGCGAGGCAGCCGAAGATCGACAACAACGCCGCGGCGACTCCCCATGCCCCACGGCTGCCTGCAAGTCGCTTCATATGTTTCCGCCCTTGATGTCGTGAGAGACGAAATTCTCGCCCGCGGAGCCGGCCGGCGCCGCCGACTTTCGCGCCGAGCGCAGCATGACCACGGCCGCGTATGTGACCACCGCCGCCACCAGCCAGCGCAGCGCCCGCAGCGGGAGACTCTTGACGACGAAGACCGCGACGAAGACGCCGACCACACCGCCCAGGGACAGGCCGAGGGCCGACCCCCACGAAAATCGGCCCGTGCGCAGGAATCTCAGTCCGGCCACGGGCAGCATGATGCCGCCGGAAGCCATCATGATGGGGAATGCCGTGATGGGATTGAGGCCGAGCAGCGCCAGCACCACCATGCTCGGGGCGTACCAGCCGATGCCGATGGTGTTGAGGGCGCCGAAGACGAAGTTGGCCGTCACCGCCACCACGAACGGCCAGCCGGCGAGCCCGCGCGCGACACCGCCCACCGGGAAGGCGCCCAGGTTTCCCACGACGAAAGTCACCGCGGCGATGAGCAGGGCGATTCCCATGAAGAGTTGGATCGCCCGCCGCCGCATGCGGCTGACCACGCCCGCCCCGAGCCAGGCGCCGGCCGTCGCGCTCGCCACCATCGCCACGAGGAGCTTGGGCTCCACCGCGACGACCGTCACGAAGATCACGGTCTCGGCGACACCGACGGCGACGCTGCCGACGTTGAGCGTGCCGGGAATGAGCTCATCATGCGGCCGGCCGCGAAACTTGTAGAGCGCGGTGGTCGGCGCGTAGGAGCCGATGCCGAGAGCGTCGAGGAAGTTGGTGAGCAGGCCTATCCCCAGGTCCGACAGGGTCGGCCGCTCGCGCCGGAGCGGGTCACGCGCGAGGCGAGCCCATTGTACGGCGAAGATCGCGCTGCAGACCGCGAGCGCCGTGAAGAGCAGGACTTTGGCTGAGCTCATGCGGCACTCCGGCGCGGTGGCCGCCGCGAGCCCGCCTCGAGCGCGTCGCGCAGCTGCAGATATCTGATGGTCGCCCGCGCGGCCAGGCGGCTGAGCCCGTGCAGACGGATGGGGCGCATGGGCGTCAGCGGAAATTCCAGGCTCTCGGCCGGCTCGCCGAGCGCCCGCCGCGCCAGCAGGCGCCCCATGGCGGTCGCCATGGCGACGCCACGGCCGTTGTAGCCCAGCCCCGCCAGCAGGCCCGGGGCGGGCTCGTGCAGGTGCGGCAGCCCGTCGCGGGTCAGCGCGACGAGCCCTCCCCAGCCGTACTCCAGCGGCATCTCGGCGAGCGCGGGGTGGATCTCGCGCAGAGCGCGCTCATGGGCGGCGGTCGTCGTCGGAACGGGTATGTCGGCGTAGGAGCCCCGGGTGCCGAGCACCAGCCGTCCCGAGGCATCCAGTCTGAAATAACACAGGAGGCGTTGGGTGTCGGATACGGACTGTCCGCCGGGCAGGATGAGCGCTCGCAGCCGGGCAGGCAGCGGCGCCGTGGCGACCTGAATGGACGGCACTGTGACTACGGTGCGCCGCAACCCGTCGAATACGCGATCCGTGTAGGCGTCCGTCGCAAGAATGACCGCGTGCGCGTCGACCGCACCGCCCGCCCCCGTATCGACACGCCAGCCATCGCTGCGGCGCGACAGTCTCACCGCCGGTGTCTGCGTGAAGATGCGGGCGCCGCTCCTGATCGCGGCCCGGCCCAGGCCCCGCAGGTACGCGAGCGGCTGCACGGTGCCTCCGC
>DASZYK010000199.1:0-1922 GCA_035545455.1 Steroidobacteraceae bacterium | reverse complement strand
TCGTCGACGGGTCGATCACGCTCGTCAACACGATGAGCAACACCGTGCTCGACCGAGCCGGGGTCAAGGCGAAGTTCGACGTGTTCCCGGAGCAGATCATCGACTACCTCGCGCTCGTCGGTGACACCTCCGACAACATTCCGGGAATCGACAAGGTCGGACCGAAGACGGCCGCGAAGCTCCTCAACCAGTACGGCACGCTCGACAACCTCATCCGCAACGTGCAGGAGGTGAGCGGCAGGGTCGGTGACAACCTGCGCGCCGGGCTGGCGACGCTCGAGCTGTCACGCAAACTCGCTACGATTCACTGCGATCTCGAGCTGCCCGTCACGGTGGCGGAGCTCGTGCCGTCGGAGCCGGACACGAAGCGTCTGCGGGAGCTCTACACCCGGTACGAGCTGCGCTCCCTGCTGCGCCAGCTCGACGGCGGGCCCGGTGAGGCGCCGGCGGACCGCGGCCGGCCGGCTTCGGACGGCGGCGCCGCGCAATCGGGCGGTGCCGCTGCATCGACGCCCATCGGCCGCCCGCCGGGGGATTCGAGTCCCGCAACCCCGCCGGCCGTCACCAGGAGCTACGAGACGCTGGTCCGCTGGGAGGATCTCGAGCGGTGGCTCGTGAAGCTGCGCGGCGCGGAGCTCATCGCCCTCGACACGGAGACCACGAGCCTCGACTACATGAGCGCGGAAATCGTCGGCATCTCCTTCTGTGTCGAGTCGGGCTGCGCCGCCTACCTCCCGCTGGCCCACGACTACGCGGGCGCGCCGCAGCAGCTCGAGCGCGCACGCGCGCTCGAGGCGTTGCAGCCGATCCTCGAAGACCCGGAGAGGCCGAAGCTGGGCCATCACCTCAAGTACGATGCGCACGTGCTGCGCAACCACGGCATCCGCCTCGCCGGAATGCGATACGACACCATGTTGGAGTCCTACGTCTGGAACAGCGTTGGCACCCGGCATGACATGGACGCCGCGGCGCTCTGTTATCTCGGCCTGCGCACCATCACCTACGAGGACGTGGCCGGAAAGGGAGCCAGGCAGATTCCGTTCAGTCAGGTGCCGGTGGATCGCGCCTCGGAGTATGCGGCCGAGGATGCCGACGTGACCCTGTGCCTGCACCGGGCGCTCTGGCCGAAGATCGAGAGCATGCCGGCGCTGAAGCGGCTCTACGAGGAGATCGAGCAGCCGCTCGTGCCCGTGCTCGCCCGCATGGAGCGCCAGGGGGTGCTCGTCGACCGCGATCTGCTCAGGGCGCAGAGCGCGCGCTTCGCTTCCCAGCTGCAGGAGCTCCTGCAGCAGGCGCGGCGCGAGGCCGGCTACGACATCAACGTCGACTCGCCGAAGCAGCTGCAGCAGGCGCTGTTCGAGAAGCTGGCACTGCCGGTGCTGCGCAAGACGCCGACCGGGCAGCCCTCCACGGCGGAGGACGTGCTGGAGGAGCTCGCAGCCTCCTACGCGCTGCCGCGGATCGTGCTCGACTACCGCATGCTGGCCAAGCTGAAATCGACCTACACCGACAGGCTGCCGGAGCTCATCAACCCGCGCACCGGCCGCATTCACACCTCCTACCACCAGGCGGTGGCGCAGACGGGCAGGCTCTCCTCCTCCGATCCGAACCTGCAGAACATTCCCATCCGCCGCGCGGAGGGCCGGCGCATCCGCCAGGCCTTCATCGCTCCGCCGGGCCACGTGCTGATGGCGGCGGACTACTCGCAGATCGAGCTGCGCATCATGGCGCATCTGTCGGGCGACGAAGGGCTGCTTGCCGCCTTCGCGGAGGATCGCGACGTTCACCAGGCGACCGCGGCGGAGGTGTTCGCAGTGCCGCTCGCGCAGGTGACGTCCGATCAGCGGCGGCTGGCCAAGACCATCAATTTCGGGCTCATCTACGGCATGTCACCGTTCGGACTGGCGCGTCAGCTCGGCATC
>DASZYK010000198.1:0-13729 GCA_035545455.1 Steroidobacteraceae bacterium | reverse complement strand
GCAGCCTTGCGCGCATCAGTTGCTCGACGAAGGTGGTGCCTGTTGCCGCGAAGGCGTAATGGAGGCTGCGCACCGAGATGCGATGCTCGGCAGCCAGGACGGCGGGGGAGAGGCTCGGATCTGACAGGCGGTTGTGCAGCGTGCGCAGCAGCCGATCCTGCAGGTGGCGGCCGCCCTCCGAGTCGCCCGGCTCGGGTCCCAGCGCCAACTTCAGGAGCGCCGCGATGTGATCGGCAACCTCGCCGCGCGGCAGCGCGAGGCGGTCGCACGAATCGATCTCCAGGCTCGCCACCGCCGCACACAGGGCGCCGCTCCACCCGCCGCCGGCGAAATGCCGCGGCGCAATGCACTCGGGAGAGCTGACCCACCGTCTGAGCCACTCATCGGAAAGTTGCAGCACACACGAGCGGGTCGCTTCCGGACACTCGAGCTCGTAGGGCTGTGCGCCATCGAGAAGAATGCACTCCCCGGGGCCCAGCGGCGTGCTGCGTCCGGCCTGCGTTATCTGCACCCGGCCCTCGCGCATCTGCATCAAGAGGAAGGCCGAGCTCGTTCGCGCGATCTTGGCGCGGGTGCGCCGGACGCGCTGCGTATCGGCGCACAGCCAGTTGGCGGTCGCGGGTCCGAGCTCCGTCTGGTCCAGCCGCGCATGAAAATGCTCGCGGGCCGTGGAGTCGATGTCGAGCGCCAGGAAGCGATCGCACACCGTGTCCACCCAATAGGAAAAGGGCCGGTCCGCAACCTGATCGGTCGACCAGTGGCGAGCCGGGACGGATTGCAGTTGATCCCCCATGATGGGCTCGGCAGGTTACCTGTCCGCATGCTGCCTCGCAGGCGAGCGGAGCGCAATGGGCTCGCCGGTGCCTTGCGGCGAGGACACCCTGGCGGCAGGGCAGCCGGCGCTGGGGCTCGAGGGAGGACGTGTCACGGGCCATCGGTGGGGGCAGGGCAGCCGGCCCGGGGGCTCGAGGGAGGACGTGCCACTGGCCGTCCCTGGCGGCAGGGCACCCGGCCCGGACATCCTGTCCGGGCGCTCGCCTCCTGAGTCGGCTCGCCCTCCTGAGTCGGCTCGCTCTCCTGGCGCGGCTTTTCCTTGCGCTATCGGTTCATTAGTCTTGCGCTCTGATCCGCGCAGTGGCCGCAGCCTGGGCGCTACGCTCGGCGCCCGGGTCGCCCGACCAGTACGGTCTGCGGCCCGTTGTCTTTACAGAGGTACGACGATCGATGCGAGAGGGCGAGATTCTCTGGACACCCGGCGCGGAGCGTATCGAGCACGCCAACGTGACGGCTTTCAGGCGCTGGCTCGAGCGTGAGCGCGGGCTCGAGTTCGACGATTACATGGCGCTGTGGCGCTGGTCAGTGGAGGATCTGGAATCTTTCTGGGGCGCCTTGTGGGATTACTTCGGCGTGCAGGCTTCCTCTCCCTACACCCGCGTGCTCGGCCGGCGGACCATGCCCGGCGCGGAATGGTTCCCCGGGGCGCGGCTCAACTATGCCCAGAACGTGCTGCGCCGCGAGCGAGGAGGAGGCGTCGCGCTGCTTCACGCACGCGAGGGCGGGCCGCTCGACGCCCTGAGCTGGGCGGAGCTCGGCGGCCAGGTGCGCAATCTGGCGACGCGCCTGCGGGCGCTCGGCGTACAGCCGGGCGACCGGGTGGTCGCCTGGATGCCCAACATTCCGCAGACCGTCGTGGCCATGCTCGCGACCACGGCGATCGGCGCCATCTGGGCATGCTGCTCACCGGATTTCGGCGAGCGCGGCGTTCTCGACCGGTTCGCGCAGCTCTCGCCCAAGGTCCTCTTCTGCATCGATGGCTACCGGTACGGCGGCAAGTCATTCGATCGCCGGGCGGAGCTCGAGCGGATCCTCGCGGGACTGCCCACTCTGCAGCAGGTGATTCACCTGCCCTACCTGGACGCGAATGCCCGGGCGCCGCGCGCCGACGCGTTGTCGTGGTCCGAGGCGCTCGATCACCCCGCCATCGATGCCGCCGGGTTCCGATTCGAGCAGGTGCCCTTCGATCATCCGCTGTGGACGCTCTTCTCCTCCGGCACCACGGGACTGCCGAAGGCGATCGTTCACGGACACGGCGGCATTCTGCTCGAGACCCAGAAGAACGCGACCTTCCATTTCGACCTGCATCCCGGCGAGCGGCTGTTGTTCTTCACCACCACGGGTTGGATGCTGTGGAATTTCCTGGTCAGCACGCTCGCGACCGGCGCGACCCCCGTTCTCTACGACGGCAGTCCCGCCTATCCCTTCCCCGACATCCTGTGGAAGCTGGCGCGGGACGCCGATGCCACCATGCTCGGCGCCAGCCCCACGTATGTCGAGCAGATGGCGCGCTCGGGGATCGTGCCGCGCGAGCGCTACGACCTGTCGCACCTGAAGAGCGTCTCACTCGCCGGCTCGCCGGCGACTCCGGACTGCATGGCCTGGTTCTATTCCAACGTCAAGGAGGACCTCTGGGTGGCCAATGGCAGCGGCGGCACCGACTGCTGCACCGGATTCGTGGGCGGTGTGCCGACCTTGCCGGTGCACGCCGGAGAGATCCAGGCGCCCTCGCTCGGAGTCGCGGTGAAGGCCTTCAACGAGCGCGGCGAGAGCATCGTCGATGAGGTCGGCGAGCTGGTCATCACGGAGCCCCTGCCGTCCATGCCGGTCGCCTTCTGGAACGATCCCGAAAACCGGCGCTATCGGGAGAGCTACTTCGAGGAGTTCCCCGGAGTCTGGCGGCACGGGGACTTCTTCCGCATCAACGCGCGCGGCGGCAGCTTCGTGCTGGGGCGCTCGGACTCCACGCTGAACCGCTACGGCGTGCGCATCGGCACGGCGGAAATCTATCGCGCGCTCGCCGCGCTGGCCGAGGTCGAGGACAGCCTCATCGTCAATCTCGACCTGCCCGACGGCGGGTTCTACATGCCGCTGTTCGTGAAGCTCGCGCCTGGAGCCTCTCTGCAGGCGGCGGCGGACAGGATCCGCGAGACGCTGCGCCGGGAGTACACGGCACGGCACGTGCCCGACAAGATCATCCCCGTGCCGGCGATCCCGATGACTCTCACGGGCAAGAAGATGGAGGTGCCGGTGCGGCGGATCCTCCTCGGCATGGCGCCGGAGAAGGCCGCCAACGTGAGTGCCATGGCGGATCCGCGCGCGCTCGATTTCTTCATCGAGTACGCGGCGACCCAACAGGATTTCCGCCTGCGCAAGCCCTGATTTCATGACGCGTGAGAGCGTGGTGTTCCTGCCCGGGCTGCTGTGCGACCGCGCGGTCTGGGAGCCGCAGATCGCCGCGCTCTCGGGACGCTACGGCTGCGTTGTGGCCGACTACGGTGCCGCCGACTCCCTGACGGCGATGGCGGAATCGGTGCTCGGGCCGGCGCCGGACCGATTCTCGCTGGCCGGCCACTCCATGGGGGGCCGGGTGGCGCTGGAGATGATGCGTGCCGCGCCGCAGCGCATCGCGAGGCTCGCCCTGCTCGACACCGGCCACCGGGCGAGGCCGGAAGGGCAGACCGGCGAGGCGGAAGCGCGCAAGCGTTACCGCCTGCTCGAGATCGCCTCATCCAATGGTATGCGCGCCATGGGACGCGAATGGGTGCAGGGCATGGTGCACCCGGAGCGCTTGCACGATGCGGCGCTGATCGAGTCGATTCTGGCGATGATCGAGCGCAAGACACCCGACATCTTCGCCGCGCAGATCCGCGCTCTCCTGAATCGACCCTCGGCCGAGGCCGTGCTGCGCTCGATCCGTTGCCCGACCCTCGTCGTTTGCGGACGCCAGGACGGCTGGAGCCCGTTGACTCGCCACGAGGAGATGACCGGCATGATCCGCGGCGCACGGCTCGCGGTCATCGAGGACAGCGGCCACATGGTCACGATGGAACGCCCGCAGGCGGTCACCGCGGCGCTCGAGAGCTGGCTGGCCCCGGCGGACTGATCCGGCCGCCCGGGAGGGGCCGCAGGCCGGCCGGCACGCTCCCGGCCCGGACCTGTCGCCCGCAGTCAGGTCTGACGCGTCCGCCAGCCCGAGTGGTAGCTCTCGCGGGCGGCCTTGGAATAGGGCGCCGGTGCGACTCGTACCCGCACCTCCAGCTGCTTGTGCGGCTCGACCGTGGGCTTGCGCGTGCCGCCGCTCTCCTCGCCCCACACGAGCGTCAACACGTCGCCGATCTGCACCTCGGGATCGACCACGCCGAGCGAGAGCACCGTGCGCTCGTTGTAGCTGTAGCCGCCGAACATGGAGAAGCCGACGGTCCGGCCGCCCAGCATGACCCTGTCGTAGGAGGCCGATGAATAGTTGCAGTTGGGGAAGTCGAAGTACTTGTAGTTCTCGCCCTCCGGCTCGAGGAGCGAGGCATAGATCTTGATGAAATCCGCCGGGTTCCAGGCGAAGGTGACTTTTCTGCGCTGCGGCTCGGTGGCGTGGCGCTTGAGCGCCTCGGCGCCGATGAAGTCGTGATCGAACTTGATGAACGGGCCGTATCCGAGGGCGTAGGGGGTGAGGTAGTAATCCTCGATGTTCTCGGACACGAAGCTGCCGCCGATCGAGCCCGAGCCCTCGTAGCCGCCCGCGGGCAGCCACTCGCGGTAAGCGCGCATCTCCTCGCCGGTGTACACCGCCGGCAGCGGCGAGGGGATCCAGCCCGACTCGAGGGTGTTGCTGGAGTAGGCGCGCGCCCCCACCTCCTTCAGCCCGAAATCCTTCCCGGCCTCGACGACGGCCTCGCGGATCTCGTCGTATTCGGCGTAGGGCCCCCAGATCTCGAGTCCCGGCTCGCCGGCCATGCCATGACGCAGGCAGCGCACCTTGCGGCCCTTGATGTCGATGACGCCCAGCGTGAAGAACTTGACCTCGGGCAGGGGACCGCCATTGAGCCTGGTGAGCACCTGCATGGCGTTCGGGCCCTGGATCTGGAAACGGTAGTGCCGCCGGGAGACGGGCTTGCCGCGCGGATAGGAGGGCGAGCGGTCGTCACGGATCGCCTCCACCTTGTAGCCGCCGGTCTCGGCGTGGAACTGGATCCAGTTCACCGTGGGCGCGCGGCCGACGAAGAGCAGCTCGTCCTTGTCCAGGTAGAACAGGATCCCGTCGCCGATCACATAGCCGTCGTGGCTGCAGGGGACCATCTGCTTGGCCTTGCTCGGGGCGAAGCCGTTGAAGCTGTTGATGGTGAGATACGAGAGCATGCGCGCCGCATCCGGCCCCCTGACGGTGATCTCCGCCATGTGGTGCGACTGATCGTAGAGCACCGCCGTCTTCTGCCAGGCCACCTGCTCGGTGCGCCAGTTGCTGAATTCGTACGGCACGACGGGGTAGACGTAGGCGCCGATCTGCGAGTTGCGCAGCATGTGCACCGGATTGCCGCTGCGGCGCAGCAACTGCTCGAGGTTCTCCTGCTTCATCGTCTGTGCTCCGGATCGTTCACCGTCATTTGAGGTCGTCCTACCCCCCGGGGCGGGCGGCCGAAGTCTGCAGCCTGCACGACGGGAGGCAGGCGGATTCGGCCCCCATGATGTACCGCCAATCCGCCGGAAGTGTTCCACCGATGGCGAAACGGCACGAGGCCGCGGGCGAAAGCGCGGCTCATACGTCCGCGATACCACCTATAACCGGCGCCGGCTTGTTCGGGCAGGAGCCCCCGTATAAAAAAGCGGTGCAGTTCGCGCTGAGCCGCGGGTGCGAGGGGGAAACATGACTTATATCGAGTCGTTCGCAGCTGCCGGGCCCGATCCCTGCCACTCACCGGCAGATCACGTATCACCGCACCCTCAGAGCGCCTTCCGAGGCCCGGTGGCGTGGATCGCGCTCGCCGACATTGTGGTGACGGAAGTCGATTCGGACGCCCAGGCGAGACTCGCTCGTGCCTCTGGCTCGCGCATGCACCCGCCGAGGTGCTTCGTGCATCTGCAGCTCGAAGGCGAGGGCATCATCCGTCAGGACGGGCGCGAGGCGCTGCTGCGGGCCGGCGACTTCACCTTGTGCGATGGCGCGCGCCATTACGAGATCAGCTGCCCGGCCGGCAGCCGGATGCTGGTGCTGGGAATCCCCACCACGAAGCTGCGGCGCCACGTGGCTTGCCCGGAATCGCTCGCCGCCATCCCGATGCGCGCGGGAACCGGGGTCAGCGGGTTGCTGTCCGGCTTCCTGCGGCATTACTGGCTCCAGTGCCGGCATGCGGTCGACGGCGATTCGGCCGAGCAGATCGCGCTCGCCGTCCTCGATGTGCTGGGCGCCGCGTACGCGCAGGTGCCGAGGACGCATGCCGAGCGGTCCCCCCGCGGTACGGCCCACCGGATCCGCATCATCAACTATATCCACGCGCATCTGTACGATCCCGACCTCTCGCCCGCGCGAATCGCACACGCGTGCAGGATCACGACCCGTTACCTGCACTATCTGTTCTCGGACGGCGAGGAGACGGTGACCCGCTATGTCCTGGCGCGCCGGCTGGAAGCCTCGTCGCAGGCGTTGCTCGCCGACAGTCAGCGCGGCCGGACCGTGACGGCCATAGCCTTCGACCATGGGTTCAACAGCGCCACCCATTTCGGACGCGTCTTCAGGGCCCACTTTGGAATGACTCCACGCGAATACCGGGCCCGGGCGGATTCCGAGCGCCGGCCCGTGCGGCGCGAGGCGGCGGCCGCCGCGGCCGCGGCGGGGTGCTGAGCCGCGCGATCCGCCACACGGGCGCTGCACGCACGCCGCGCTGGACGTCCGTCGTCCCATAACCCATATAATGAGCCGTGCTCGAGCTGCGGCGTTTCGATCTCAACCTGCTGATCTCTCTCGATGCGTTGCTGCACGAGAAGAACATCAGCCGCGCGGCCGACAAGCTCTACGTGTCGCAGCCGGCAATGAGCGCCGCGCTGCACAAGCTGCGTGAGTACTTCAATGACCCCCTGCTGGTGCGCGTCGGACGCAACCTGGAGCTGACGCCGCGCGGACAGTCCCTGGTAGAGCCGGTCCGTGAGGCGCTGCTGCGGATCCAGGCCACCCTCGGCACCCAGCCGGAGTTCGATCCGGCCACGGCCCGGCGCGAGTTCACGCTCATCATCTCGGAGGAGGCGTTGCCGGACCTGCTGCCGGCCCTGGTCAAGCGCCTCGCCGTGGACGCTCCCGGCGTCTCCCTGCGGGTGCAGCTGATCTCCGAGACCATTCTGACCCGCCTGGAGTACGGCGAGGCGGATCTGTGCGTGTGCCTCGATACCCTGAAGCTGTACGGGACCCGGGCCTGGCCGGACTCCTTGCGCATGTACCGGCTGCGTCCCGTGCGTTGGGTCTGCGCCGTCGACGCGCATCACCCCACGGTGGGCGACAGTCTGACTGCGGAGCAGTTCTTCGCGTTGCCGCATGCCTTCGGCGCACCGAGCGCCTACTCGGTCAGCACCGAGGAGCTGGTCCGCCGCCTGTTCGACATCGACCTCACCGTGCAGCTCGCCGTGCCGAGTCTGCTGCACCTGCCGCTGGTGCTGGCGGGCACCTCCTATGTCGCAACGATGCCGGAGAGGGTGCTGAGGATGGCGCCTGCCGTCTCGCCGCTCAAGACGTTTCCCACGCCGTTCCCGCTGCCCCTGCAGCATGAGCTCCTGCTCTGGCACAATCGCCACGAGCCCGATCCGGCGCACACCTGGCTGCGCGAGCTGATCGTCGCGATCAGCGCGAGCCTTCCTTAGTCAAGCGCATCCCCGATCACTGTGTCTCCTGGCGCTGGCGGTACTCGCGGGGCGACATGCCGTAGCGCTCGCGGAACACGCGTCCGAAGTGCGTGGAGCTGTTGAAGCCGTGATCGAAGGCGATCGATGTCAGCGAGCGGCCGCGCAGCGAGGGGAGAGTGAGAGCCCGCGCGCAATCCTCCAGGCGCCGCTTGAGAATGTAGCGCGCGACCGTTTCCGACTCCTCCTCGAAGAGGTAGTGCAGGTAACGCGATGTCATTCCGCAGGCGTCGGCGATGCGGGTCGGCGTCAGGTCGGGATCCCCGAGGTGCTCCTCGATGTAGTTGATGATGCGCACGCGGTGCGCGGTCGCAAGAGAGGACCGGTCCAGCTGCGTCCGCGGCAGCTCTCCGTACGCGTTCGCCATCAGGTCGAGAATCACCCGGGTGAGGCGCTCGGCCGCACAGGGCTCGAGCTCGTCGTGGCAGCGCGACCAGAAATCCCTGAGGAAGCGCGACAGCATTCCGGAGAGTCCCGCGGCGCCCGGCATCGGAATCGCCACCAGGCTTTCCGGGTGGGCGAGGTGGCGGCGCAGGAGCGCATCCGGGAAGCCCAGCACGAACATGCGGTTCGCGCGCTCGAAGCGCATCTCGTACGGGCGCGAGGTGTCGCAGAGCGTGAAGTCCCCGGGACCGATCCGCGCCTCGCGGCCGTCCTGGCGGTTGATGCTCTCGCCCTCGAGCTGCATCTGCAGGAAGAACGTGGCGGCCTGGGTGCGGGCGACGTGCGAGCGCAGGTGACGCACCATCTGCCCCTCGGAGTAGACCTCACCCAGCCTGAGCTCCCCGAGCCGCGCCCGGGTCAGCCGGCCGCAGAAGCTGCGCACCTCGAACGGATCGGACACAATGGGCGTGAACGAGGCGCAGGCCGTCTCGTTCCAGTATTCGAGCTTGCGGCGCGGATCGAGGCCGGCCGTCGAAAAGGTCTCGAGCGCAATCATGCCCACCCCCTCGGGCGCCTGCAGCGCCCGTCCCTTACGTTAGCCGATCCCGGGGCCGGCGATCATTCGCAGATCGGATAGCTGGTATCGGGGGAGTCCGGCGCCAATCCCGGCCTCAGGCGGATGGCTGGGCGCGGACGGCGAGGTCAATGCTGGTGGATGGTTTTGGTGACGAGATAGCCTTCCAGGCCCTCCGGACCGTCCTCCGCGCCATGGCCGCTTTCCTTCACCCCGCCGAAGGGCGCGTCAGGTGCCGCGACCATGGCGCAATTGATGGCCACGATGCCGGCTTCGAGGGCGTCCCCGATCAGGAGCGCGCGTCTCGCCGACTCGGTGAAAGCGAAGGCGGCGAGGCCGTACGGCAGGCGGTTCGCCTGCGCGACCGCTTCGTCGAACGTGCCGAACGGGCTGATGACCGCCACGGGACCGAACGGCTCCTCGTTCATGATGCGAGCTTGCGGGGGCACGTCCGAGAGGACCGTCGGCTGCCAGAAGAATCCCTGCTTGCCGTGGCGCTCGCCCCCGGTCTCGAGCCTCGCGCCGCATCGCGCGGCATCGGCGATGAGCGCCTCCATCGCCTGCGGGCGGCGCGGATTGGCCATCGGGCCCATCTGATGGCGCTCCAGCAGGCCGTCGCCGACCGCGATCGCGCTCGCCCTGGCCGAGAACGCGGTCACGAAGCGCTCATAGATGCCCTGCTGAACGTAAAAGCGGGTAGGCGAGACGCACACCTGGCCGGCATTGCGGAATTTGGCCGCGGCCAGCATCTCGATGGTGCGATCGAGGTCGGCGTCGTCGAAAACGATGACCGGCGCGTGACCGCCCAGCTCCATCGTGGTCCGCTTGACGGTCGCGGCCGCCAGGGCGAGCAGGTGCTTGCCGACCGCGATCGAGCCGGTGAAGGAGAGCTTGCGGATCACGGGCGAGGCGAGCAGGTGCCGCGACACCTCATCCGGCACTCCGAACACGAGCTGCGCGACCCCGGCCGGCAATCCCGCATCCGCCAGCGCGCGAACGATCTCCACCGCCGAGGCGGGAGACTCCTCCGCGGGCTTGAGGATCACCGGGCAGCCGGCCGCGATCGGTGCGCCGAGCTTGCGGCCGGGATTGCCGATGGGGAAATTCCACGGGGCGAATGCGGCCACGGGCCCGACGGGCTCCCTGACCACGAGGACACGCGCCCCGGGCGGGCGCACCAGCACCCGGCCGTAGGTTCTGCGGCATTCCTCCGCGTAGAAGTCGAAGAGGTTGGCGACCATCGCCGCCTCCGCTCGTGCCTCCCTCAGCGGCTTGCCTTCCTCCAGGGTCGCGAGGCGGGCGATGCGCTCGGCACGCTCGCGGATGAGTTGCGCGGCGCCTCTGAGCACGCGCGAGCGCTCCTCCGTGGCCGAGCGTTTCCATTGCCCGAAGGCCCGGTCGGCAGCCTGCAGCGCGCGGTCGAGGTCCGGCGCATCCACCAGCGGCACCTCGCCGAGCGCGCCGCCCGTCGCGGGGTTGATCACACGGTGAGTCCGGCGATGCCCTGCGCCCAGCCATTCGCCGTCGATGTAGAGTTTCGGCTCCGTGTAGTCCATGTCGCACCCTGTTGCCATGCGCGGCCGCCCCCGCCTCATCTCGCGCCGGGCATGCCCTTGCCGAGCTTCCTGCGCCGCAGGTAGTCGGGATCGCTCTCGTAGCGCCTGAGCGCCGCGATCACCTCGCTGTTGTATTTCTCGAGCGTGGGAATGAACTCCGGATACGGCAGGATCCAGAAGTCGTTGCGCCTGACCGCCTCGAGCACGATCCGGCCGAGGTCGATCGGGTCGATGCCGCTCTCGATCACCGCCTTCAGGCGCTTGAACGTCTCGGGATCGGCGCCGTAGTAGCCTGTGCTCGCGTAGCGCTTCGGCCGCGACAGCACCGACTCGTGGATGTTGGTGTTCACCGCTCCCGGACAGAGGATCGAGACGCCGATGCCGTGCTTCTCGAGCTCGATGCGCAGCGACTCCGAAAGTCCCCGCACCGCGTACTTCGTCGTGCAGTAGATGGCGGTGTTGGGAAGGGCCACGAACGCCGACATCGAGGCGGTATTGACGATGTGGCCGCCCGTGCCGCCCGCGATCATGCGCGGCATGAAGGTGCGCACGCCGTTGATCACACCCTTGAGGTTGACGTCGAGCTGCCAATCCCAGTCGTCATCGGTCGCCTGCTCGACGGGCCCGAACTGGCTGACGCCGGCGGTGTTGCAGAGGAGATCGACGGGGCCGAAGACCCGCTCCGCCTCCTCGGCCGCGCGGACGAACTCCTCGCGGTCGGTGATGTCGAGCCGGATCGCATGCGCCGGCAGCTTCCTGTCCGCGAACCAGCTCATGGCCGCATCGAGGTGATCCTGGCGGATGTCGGCGATGACGACCTTCATGCCCGCCTCCCCGGCGAGCACCTTGGCCTGGCCGAGAGCGATGCCCGACCCGCCGCCGGTGATGAACGCCACCTTGCCCTTGAGCTCTTGCATGACGGTCTCTCCGGTTTGCCCCTCAATTGCGCAGCAGCCCTTCGCTCTCGAGCCGCTCGATCTCCGCGCCGTAGGGGCGAATCCCGCGGGAGATCGCCCAGGCGGCCAGCGGCATGATGATCGCCGCAGTGAGGCAGAGCGTCTTCCACAGCTCGCTCTCGACGCCGATCACGTATTGATTGAATGCCGCGATCAGCAGGCTGCCGAGCGCCTGGAAGACCGTGAACATGAAGAGGTACACGGCGGTCACCTGACCGCGCATCTCGTTGGGGGTGATGGTCTGGATGGCGGCATTCTGCGGCACCGCCGAGGCGATCCCGAAGACGCCGGTCATCGAGCCCAGGATGAGCGCGGCCACGCCCGATCTCAGCAGGGGCGCGATCACGGCGCAGGGGATCGCGAGCGTGAAGAGAATCGTGGTGACGCGCACATTGGCGTCCTTGTGCCGCTTCGCCAGATGCTCCGTGAGCCAGGTGCCGAAGAGCACCCCGAGCGGCAGACCGACGAAGAACGTGATGCCCTGCCAGAACCCCACCCGGGCCGCGGTCCAGCCGTAGGTGCGCATCATCCAGGCGGGCTGCCATTCCATGAGCCCACCGGCCTCGACGGAAGTCAGCGCGAGGCCGAGGAAGAGCGGAAAATAGACCGATCGGCGCCGGCCGATCTCCCTGAACACGGCGCGCACGGGCAGTGTCGCGGCCGAGACCACTTTGCCCCGGCGCGCCGGCTCGGGAAGCAGGTAGACGAGCGCGGCGATCGCGAGACCCGGCGTGCCCACCATGATGAGCACCCACTGCCAGTTGCGGATGAGCAGGGGGCCGACGTGCGTCGGCGGCCAGGCAGCCACGAGGCCGAGCAGCGCGCCGCCGACGAGCGCGGCGAGTCCCGTCCCGAAGATGAACCCGAATTGCAGCACGGCGAAGGCGCGCGGCAGCTTCGCCGGCGGGAAATAATCGGCGAGCATCGAGTAGCAGCCCGGCCCGTGCGCCGAGCCGCCCACGCCGACGAAGATGCGGCTCGCGAACATCTGCGCGTAGTTCTGCACGAATCCGCCGAGGACCGTGCAGGCGCTGGTGAAGACGAGGCCGATGCCGAGAATGATCCGCCGCGGATAGATGTCGACCAGACGCGCGAGCGGAATGCCGACGAAGATGAAGAAGAAAATGCCGGCCGGCCCGAGCAGCAGGCCGATCTCGATGTCGGTCAGCGCGAAGTCCCGCTTGACCGACTGCACCATGAGCGGAAACACGTATGCGCCGAAGAAGTTCATCATCGTGGCGAGCGTCAGGATGATGAGCGCGTACCAGGCGGTCCGCGCGCGAGGCCAGGGCTGGAGCGCTTCCCGCACGCCGGGCGCCGCCTGCGCCGCCGCCTCTGCCGGCCGACTTTCGAAGCCCGCGGCCCGCTCTCCATACGTTGGGCTTTCGCCGTGCATCCGGGCCCTCAGCGCGGCGCCGATTGCCGCGATGCCGGCTCGAGCTTCTCGCGCTGCGACCTGGCGAACATCTCCCGGGCGGCCGGGCGCTCGTTGATGCGCCGGATCCAGTCGATCACGCGGGGACTGTCTCTTTCGTTGACCACGTCGGCGAAGTTGCGCTCCATCCCATTGGCGATCGCGAAGTTGCAGATGTCCGCGAGCGTGTAGCGCTCGCAGGCGAGCCAGGGACTCTGCGCGAGCCGCGCCTCGAGCCGGGCGATGGAGACCTTGACTTTACGCATCTCCTCGGCGAGCACCTCCTTCGGGAACCCCTGGCGGGCATTGCGCCACTTGACCTGCTGCTCGGGCAGCGGGATGCGCCTGATCTTCTCCTCGAACTCCTCATCGCTCAGGCTGCGCGCGAACGGGCCGATCATGCGCTCCCAGCCGAGCGTCGAGACGCACCAGCAGAAGTACTCGTCCACCCACTTGGTCCAGATCCGCATCTGCGCGATCTCGTAGGGATCCGAAGGACGCAGCGGGTTGACCCCGGGGAACGCGTCCTCCAGGTATTCGCAGATCACCGTCGACTCGGTGATGATCCGCCCGTCGTGCTCCAGCGCCGGCACCTGCCCGCGGGGATTGATCCTCTTGAACCAGTCCTCGTGCTGCTCGAACCTGGCCGGATCGAGGAAGCGGTGCGTGAAGGCGAGCCCCTTCTCGTAGAGCGCGAGCATCGGCTTCAGGGAGTTGGCCCCGGGACCGAAGCTGTAGAGTGTCAGCATCCGCGCCGCTCTCCCCGGTCAGAACCTGCGCTCGAGCGTGATGCCGTACTCGCGCGGCGCGCCGGGCTGGCCGACGATCGTACCTTCGCCGAACGCCGTCAGGTTGAACGTGTTGATGTAGTAATGCTTGTCCGCGAGATTGGTGATGAAGAGGGCCGCCGTCCAATTCGGCACCGGGTCTGACCAGGTGACCCGCGCGTTGAAGAGGCTCAGCGCCGGCAGGTTGGCGAGCGAGCCCGGAGTGTTGATGACATCGCCGAACTCGCTGCCCCGATAGCTGGCATCCAGGCGCGGAGTCAGCACGCCGCGGCCGCCGAGATTGACGGCATACTGCACGCCGAGGCTCGCGTTCCAGTGCGGGGTGAAGACCGGCTCATCGC
>DASZYK010000197.1:0-10078 GCA_035545455.1 Steroidobacteraceae bacterium | reverse complement strand
GCGGTCCAGCGCTTCGCACGTAACGACCCCGAAGGGCGCCGGATCGACGAAGAGATCACCGCTGACGGCATCCACCCCCGCGCCACGCACCTGAGCGGCCAGCTGCCACAGCGACTCGTCATCGAGCGACGGATCGCCCGCGCCTTCCAGGATGAGATCGCCCGCCAGCCGGCCACGCACAACCGGGGCATTGGCCAGGATCCGCGTCTGGAACGTCTTGCCGGCCGGCCAGGTCTGCAGCGCGAGCGCCGCTGTCGTGAGCTTGGTAAGGGAGGCCGGCGTCAGGCGCGTCGTTGCATTGACCTGCTGGATGACCTTGTTGTTGTCGTCGAGATCGACGGCGGAGGCCGATACCAGCGCTCCGCGCTGCTCGAGCGCCTGCAGCGCGCGCCACTGCGCATGCGCGGAGGGCGCGGCGACGGCGGCGGCGGCCAGGAGCAGGAAAAGAGTCCCGGAACGGGAAAAGAGGCATGGGCGGCGCGGCATGAGGCCGGAAATTATGTCATCCCCGCGCGGCGCACGCCCGGAGAAACTCACGAAATAGTGAAATGGAACGCGGCCCCGCGATCGGGCTCCCCTTCCGCCCAGATGCCGCCGCCGTGGCGCTCGACGATCCGCCGTGCGATCGAGAGGCCGACTCCCGTGCCCTCGAACTCCTTCGCGGCGTGCAGGCGCTGGAAGATGCCGAACAGCCGTTCCGCGCGCCGCGGATCGAAGCCGGCGCCATTGTCTCGAATCGAATACAGATTGCCTTCGGCGCGCGCCTCGCCGCCGATCTCGATCAGCGCCCGCTCGCGGCGGCGGGTGAACTTCAGCGCATTGGCGATGAGGTTGACCCACACCTGCCGCAGCAGCGACGGATCGGCCTGCGCGGCCGGGAGGTCCCCGACCTTGATGTCGAGGTCGCGTGCCGGCTCCGCGGCGCGCAGCTCGGCGACGACTTCCTGCACGAGGCTGCGTACATCCACCGCTCGCTTCTGCAAGGGCTCCCGACCGAGCCGGGAGAGACGCAGCAAGTCCTCGATCAGCTCGCTCATGCGCGCGGCCTGCGCCGAGATGGCCTCGATATGCTGGCGCGCTTCGGCCGGGACCCGTGCGCCGAAATCCTCCTGCACCACGTGCAGCAGGCCATCGATCGTTCGCAGCGGCGCGCGCAGGTCGTGCGACACCGAATCGCTGAACGCCTCGAGCTCGCGGTTGGCCACCCGCAGCTCGCGATTGGCCGTTTCGAGCTCCACTGTCCGCAGGGACAGCCGCTCGAGGAGAGCCGCGTTCTCGCGCCGCAGCCGCAGCATGGCCTGCGTGCGTGCCAGCACGCGCAGGATCAGGCGCAGATCGAAGGGCTTGAGGATGTAATCGAGCGCGCCGGATTTCATCGCTTCCACCGCGGTCGCGATGCTGCCGTGCCCCGTCATGACGATGCCCGCGAGTCCGGGGTCGATCTCCCTGGCGGCATTCAGGAAAGCGATCCCGTCCATGCCCGGCATGGTGAGGTCCGTCAGCACGATGTCGAAGGAGCCGCTGCGCAGCGCGGTCAGCGCCGCCCTCGTGCCCGTGAATCCGCTGACCGAATAGCCCTCGTCCTCGAGCGTGCGGCAAAGCGCCTCGACCTGCGCCGCCTCGTCATCCACCACCAGCAGGCGGTTGATTGCCTCACTCTCCATCGGTCCTTTCCTCCCCGGCCGAGGATACGCCCGTACCGCCCGGGCCTCACCTGGTGCTGAACATATTGGAATACTTGGAAATTGGCGCGCCCGGAGAGATTCGAACTCCCGACCTCATGGTTCGTAGCCATGCGCTCTATCCAACTGAGCTACGGGCGCGCCGCGAGATACCCGGGCGCTGGGTATCGAGGAGCCCATGAGGAAAGGCCACCCTGCGCCGGGCCGCGAATCCTAGCATGCTCGTCAGCCGCGCGTCGAGAACGGTAGCTCGAGCCTGGCCGTTCAGCAATTGCGGGGCGGCGGCCGATTGGCTAGGGTGGGGTCCGGCATCCCGTCAATAAGCAACTCCAGCGGGGATCGGCCAATGCTCAGATCGTTCATTCTTGGCGTGATCGTGACGATCCTCGTCGCCGCGGCGTGCATCTATCTCCTGCTGGCGAGGGGCGTGATACCCGCAAGCGCGGACTCCGGGCCATTGCCGCTCGAGCGCTGGGCGGCGAAGCTCTCGCTGCACGCGACGCTGGCCCAGCAGGCGCCCAAGACCCCGAACCCCGTGCCCTTGACGGACGCCAATCTCATCGCCGGAATTCAACTTTATGGGCAGCACTGCGCGATCTGCCACGGCACCGCGGCCGGCGATGCATCGGCCAGTCCGGTTGCCAAGGGGGAGTACCCGAAGCCGCCGCAACTCGCCACCGAGGGCGTGGAAGACGACCCAGAGGGCGTGACTTACTGGAAGATCGACCACGGCATACGCTGGACCGGCATGCCGTCATGGAAGGCGACCCTCTCGGATCAGCAGATGTGGACGCTCGCGCTCTTCCTCAAGCACATGGACAAGCTGTCCCCCGCCGCCGAGCAGGCATGGCAGGCGGTGAAGAACTGACGGCCGCAGGCCGGACATCACCCTTAGGGGCCGCAGGATCAGAACCGCTCGACGAAACCTACGGATACGCCATCCGGCAGAATCTGCACCAGCAGCGGCACCTTGCGCTGGGTCGCCCAGTAGCCGAACCCCGTTCCCAGCGCCCATCCGACGATCACATCGGACTGCCAGTGCGCCTGGCTCTTCATCCGGGCGTAGGCGTCCCAGAGCGGGAGGATCTCCAGCATCCAGACCCACGGATGATCATGGGAGTAGTCGATGATGAAGGGCGTCACGAAGCTCGCCTGCAGCGCGACCTCTCCGCTCGGAAAGCTCTGATGACCGTGGCCGCTGAACCACGCGTTGGGGTCATCCCCCTCTCTGGGCCGTGCGCGGGAGAAGGCGTACTTGAGCACTTGAGCGCTCAGTCCTGCAAACACCGACGCATCCGCCGCCTGCCAGAAGGTGTGGCCGAGCTCGGTATGGTTGCCGAGGACGAGAGCGCCCGCCGCCTCGAAGGCGACCGTGCCAAATTCCAACCCCACCTGAGCGTTGCGGCTGAACACGCCGGTGTCGCCCTTGTGCAGCTCGTAGTCTATGCCGAACGGGCCGCCGCCCGCGCGAGCCCGGACGGGGACGATGATGAGCAACAACAGCAGCGAGGCAGCCGGAACGGAGCCGCGATCGCGCATCGTCCAGCCAGTGGATCGGCTCATGAGCTCCTCCCGCGGTGATGCATGTCGCATCATGCCAGCAAACATGCTGCCGGATCGCGTGATTTTGATTGCCAAGCTGCCTGCTTGTTTCCGCAACGCTCCGCTGCATCGGCGCTCTGAAGCTCGCCCGACTGCATCTGTCCCCGAGGCCCCCAGCGGCCCTGCGCCGGCGATGCTATCGGGCGTCCTGTTGCAGCTGGACGGGGCCTCGGGCGATTATTCACGCTCAGCCGGAGACCCCCATGGATCATCGAGCGATCAATCTGCAGCAGAAGTTCTCCCTTTTCCGGGAGCAGTGGCAGCCCAAGGTCATCGCCGAGATGAACGACTACCAGTTCAAGCTGGTGCGGCTGGCGGGCGATTTCATCTGGCACGAGCATCCTGCTACGGACGAGACCTTTCTCGTCCTCGACGGAACGCTGCGCATCGAATTTGAGGATGGAGCCGTGCGCCTCGGCGCGGGCGAGATGTACATCGTCCCAAAAGGGGTCCGGCACAAGCCCTGCGCCGAGGGAGAGGTGAAGGTGATGTTGATAGAGCCCCGCGGTACGTTGAACACCGGACACGAGGGCGGCGAGCGCACCGCCCCAAACGACATCTGGATCTGAAGGAGCGCCATCTTGCCCGTCCGGCACGTGGACCCGTACACGATCAGCGACGATCCCGCCCTACTCGATCTCGAGGCCATCCACGCCTGCCTGCGGCGCATGTACTGGTCGGAAGGCATTCCGCTCGAGGTCGTGGAGCGGGCCGTCCGTGGCTCGCTGTGCATTGGCGCCTACGATCGCACCGGCGCGCAGATCGGGCTCGTGCGGCTCATCTCCGATTATGCGACCTTCTGCTATGTCTGCGACGTCTACGTGCTGGAGGACCATCGCGGCCGCGGCTTGGCGAAAGCCATGCTCGGGATGGCAATGGAACATCCGAAGCTTCAAGGTCTTCGCCGCTGGAATCTGGTGACCGCCGACGCGCACGGCCTTTACCGCCAATTCGGCTTTGCGCCCCCCTCCCGACCCGACCGTTACATGGAGCGTCTGCGGCCTGACATCTATCGGCGTTAGACCGCGACGGCGTGCGCAGGAGGAGCGGCTGGCGCTCAGGATTCTCACGTGATCGGCGGTTTTGCGGTACGCTGACGAGCACCGGCGGTGATCGGCAAGTGCATTTTAGCGAGGAGTGAAGCGTGGCGACTCATGGCTACCGGCTGTTGAACGTGTTCACGCGAGGGAGAGAAGTGCTGTCGGGCAATCCGCTGTGCGTGTTCGAGAACGCCGCCGCCCTCGACGAGCGGACGATGCAGGCGCTTGCGCGGCAGTTCAATCTGTCGGAGACGACATTCATCCTGCCCTCCAGCCGGGCGAGCGCACGCGTGCGGATTTTCACGCCGTCGTACGAGATGCCGTTCGCGGGCCATCCGACCCTGGGCACCGCACACGTGTGCCGCGCGCTCGGACTCGGCGGAGACGAGCTGACACTGGAGATGGCGGCCGGCGTCATCCCCGTGACGGCGCAGGCGGACCGCTGGACGCTTCAGGCCAACTCGCCCCGCTGGCGGGAAGTCGCCGAGCCCCGGGAGGCGCTCGCCGCAATGATCGGACTCGAGCCGCAGGACATCGGCGACCGCCCGCTGTGGGTGAGCACCGGCCGTGAGCAGCTGATCGTGCCTCTGAGGAGCGAGGACGCGGTCCGCCGGTCCCGGCCGCGCGCCGATGCGCTGGCTCGCTTCACGAGCGACGAAGGCGCGAGCATGGTCTACGTGTTTGCGCCCGGTGGAGCCGCAGGCTCGACAGGCACATCGACGGCCGGCATGACGCCCCGGCGAGAGCCTCTGGTCGCGCGATTCTTCTTCCCTCAGGGGCCGGCGGTGCTGGAGGATCCGGCCACCGGCTCCGCCACCGCCAATCTCGGCGGGTGGTGCGTCGCGCTCGGGCGAGAGCTTCCGTGCCGGTTCGATATCGCGCAGGGCGAGCTGACGGGCCGGCCGTCTATTCTCCACCTCGACGTGGAGACGGACCGGCGCGTGCGTGTCAGTGGAAATGTGATCGAGCTGGGCCGGGGAGCCGTCAACCTCTGAGCCGTTTGCGGCTTCGCCGAGCGGTAATGGCGCGGCGATTGCGCTGCCGATACGCCGCAACCTTCACGCTCGCCCGTGTCAGCGCGAGATCCTGGCCACCGCTTCCAGCTCATCGGAGCCCAGCTCCTCCTCGGGAGCGCTTTCCTCCTCGGCCGTGGCCTCTTCCCGCCGTTCCCCACCCTCTGTCCGCACCGACTGCAGCGGCTCGGCCCAATCCTCTCCTGACATGTCGGTTTCCGAGTATCCGAGGTCGTCGCGCTCGACGTCATCGACGGGCCCGGTCCAGTCTTCCGGAGGCGCGGCGAACGCGAGCGGCAGTCCGGCCCATGTCTCGAAATCGATCTCGTCCAGATCGCCGTCGAACGTCTGTGTCTCGATCGTGCGAGCGCCCGGATCGTAGCCGACCACCTGAAAAATCTCGCCCTTGTCACGTCGCGTATACCACTGGCCGATACGCGCGCGGCCCACGTCGATATTCATCGAGCAGCTCCCGTTACCTGCAGTGAAGCCTGCGCGATATGCGCGAGCGGTAAAATAAGGGCTATTGCGGATCCACGGGCCGCCGTCCAAGGGACGGGTGCAGCCGATCCGGCCTGACCGGCGGATGGGGCATTCATTCGCTACTGCGACGCATCGGGAACGAATATCCCGGTGGTTCGTACGCTAATATGCCATCTCACCCATCGATTCACGAGGCGGGGCATCCCATGGCGAAAGAAGACTTTCCAATCGATCTCGGACAGCTGCGGCCCCTCAGGCTGGATCCGAAGCTGGGCACGCTCAGCGATGCCCAGAAAACGGATCTGCGCCACAACATCCAGCTCTGCCGCGACGCGATCGTATTCTTCACGGCGCTCGCCGGCGCCAAGGGGCTTTCCGGGCACACGGGCGGCGCGTACGACACGGTGCCGGAAGTCATGATCATTCGCGCGTTCATCGCCCACGGCGCGCCGATCGTTCCCGTCTTCTACGACGAGGCCGGCCACCGGGTCGCGACCCAATATCTGCTCTCGGTGCTGGATGGGGCGATGCCCGCCGAGCGGCTGCTGCACTATCGCGAGTTCGAGAGCGGTCTGCCGGGGCACCCGGAGAAGATGCTCACGCCCGGCGTCGCGTTCAGCTCCGGCCGGCTCGGCCACCTCTGGGCGTTCTGCAACGGCGTCGCCATGGCGAACCCTGGCAAGGCGGTCGTCCTCCTGGGCTCGGACGGCAGCCAGATGGAGGGCGACAACGCCGAAGCCGCGCGCCTGACGGTAGCGCAGCAGCTCAACATCAAGGTGCTGATCGATGACAATAACGTCACGATTGCCGGGCACCCTCAGGAGTACATGATCGGCTACGACCTGAGCCGCACCCTGGCCGGCTACGGCTTGAACATCGCGACCACGCTCGGGGAGGATCTCGACGCGCTCTACGTGGAGCTCGCGCGCGCCTTCTCCGATGATCTTCCACACGGAATCGTGGTCAAGCGGCTCATGGCTCCGGGAGTCCCGGGAGCCGAGGGCAGTCCTCACGCGCACGACGTTCTGAAGACGGACGTGGCGATCCGCTATCTCGAGTCGCGCGGCGGCTATGAGCAGGCGATCGCCATGCTGAAGGCGGCGCGCCCCGACAAGAGTCCGCTCACCTACCGCGGCTCCGCGGGCGCCGGCAAGAACCGGGACGACTTCGGCAAGGTGATCAACGAGATCCTCGACGGCATGAGCGCGGAACAGCGCATCGCCAGCGTCAAGGTGTTCGACAACGATCTCGAGGGCTCCTGCGGCCTGCATCACGTGCGCCGGGAGCATCCGGAGGTCTTCGTCCGCGGCGGCATCATGGAGCGCGGCAACTATTCGGCCGCCGCCGGCTTCGGCTCGCACCCCGGTCGCCAGGGGATCTTCGCCACCTTCAGCGCCTTCCTGGAGATGTGCCTGAGCGAGATCACGATGGCGCGGCTCAACTTCTCCAACGTGCTGGCGCATTTCAGCCACAGCGGCGTCGACGACATGGCCGACAACACCTGCCACTTCGGGATCAACAGCATGATCGCCGACGGCGGACTGACGCCCGCGCACGGCGCCGATGCGACGCGGCTGTACTTTCCGGTGGACCAGCACCAGTTCGCCGCCTGTATCAAGCGCATCTTCAATGATCCCGGGCTCAGATTCGTGTTCACCACCCGCGCTACCGTGCCGGATATTCTCGGTCCGGACGGCACGCCTCTGTACGCAGGCAAGCCCTTCGAGCCGGGCAAGGACTACATCGTGCGCGAAGCCCCGCCCGGCGGCGGCTACGTCGTCGCCATGGGGGAGACCGTCTACCGCGCCCTCGATGCGGTGATCCAGCTCGCGGAGAAGGGTGTCAAAGTCGGCCTCATCAACAAGCCGACGCTCAACGTCGTGGACGCGGATATGATGCGACGGCTCGCGGGCGTCCCGTTCGTACTCGTCGCCGAGGGTTGGAACGTGCGCACGGGCCTCGGAAGCCGCTTCGGCAGCTATCTGCTGCAGGCGGGATTCAAGGGCCGCTACGGTCACATCGGCACCTACCGCGAAGGCAGCGGCGGGCTGTGGCAGCAGATGGGGCATCAGGGCCTCGATCCCGTCGGGATCACGCGGGCCGTGCAATCGCTGCTGTGACGCTCCGCTTCGCCTGACTCCGTCTCCAAGTCTCCAACCCGTCCAGCTTCTGGTTCGTCGGGCGGGAAACTTGCTCGAGCCGGTTGGCGATGATCCCGGACTGGCTCCATTCGCTTGCGGCCGCATCGCTCGCGCTCGCATTCCTCTGCGCGGCGGTAACCTCCCTGCTGTTGGTCGTCCACCCTCAGAAGATGCGGATCATGGACCTCGTCTGGCCGGTGACGGCGCTCTACTGGGGACCTGTCGGCGTGTGGGGGCTGTGGGAAATGGGAGCGCCGCCGGCGAGCCGGAGAAAGCGCGAGCTGCAGCAGCGGGAGAAGCAGCGGCGCAGGGTGGTGTCCGAGGTGGCCGGCGAGGACAAGGAGCAGGAAGGACCGGTGAAGCCGTTCTGGCAGCAAGTCGCGGTCGCGGTGACTCACTGCGGCGCCGGTTGCACGCTGGGCGACATCATCGGGGAGTGGCTGGTATTCGCCTTCGGTTGGACTGTTTTCGGCGAGAAGCTCTACGCCGAGCTGTTGGTTGACTTCCCGCTCGCCTTCGGGCTCGGCATCATCTTCCAGTACTTCACCATCGCGCCCATGCGCGGTCTCGGCGTGAGGGAAGGGCTCATCGCCGCCGTCAAGGCCGATACGATCTCGATCGTGG
Organism: Steroidobacteraceae bacterium; assembly: GCA_035545455.1. Lineage (GTDB taxonomy): Bacteria > Pseudomonadota > Gammaproteobacteria > Steroidobacterales > Steroidobacteraceae > 13-2-20CM-66-19. The sequence goes on along the minus strand of DASZYK010000197.1, from coordinate 1,493 downwards.
CCTTCGAGATCGGCCTCTTCGGCTGGATGGCGCTCGATGCCTTCGTGCTATTTCCGGGCGAGAGCATTGCGTCCTGGAACCACTGGTTTCAGATGCAGATCGGGATGGTGGTGGGCTTCTTCACCAGCTACCCGGCCAACTGGTTCCTGCTCGAGAGAGGTCTCAAGGAGCCCATGTGAGACGGGCGATCGCAGAAAACGTTCATCTGCTCCCAGGCCCTGAGCGCGCTGCCTGCGCCCCGAGAGGCTGAATGCGCGGGCGGGCCGCACTCACCTTGCTTGCAGCTCTGGCGCTCGCGGGCTGCGCGACCCCGCCCAATGGACATCGATGGGGAGAGGACGTGACCGTGGCGCCGGGATGGACGCGGGTCCGCGCTGCCGCCGTGAAGGCCATTTCCGATCCCTGGGTATGGGCGCCGCTTGCCGGGGCCGCCGTTCTGCAGGTCGATCATCTCGACCGGCGGCTGTCACACTGGGGCCGGAAGCGCAACCCCATATTCGGATCGGAAGCGAATGCCACCCTGTGGAGCGACCGGTTGCGCAGCGCCTCGGTGGGCGTGGACATCGCTACGGTTCTATTCACTCCGAGCGGGGATGCAGGCGGCGCCTGGGTACTGGCCAAGTCCAGGGGATATCTGCTGAATCTGGCCGCTGCCACCACCGCCATCGAGTCGACCACGCTTCTTCAGCACGTGACGCGCCGCGAGCGGCCGAACGGCGCGAATGACCACAGCTTCCCTTCCGGTCATTCAGCGGCATCGTCCGTCTACACCAGTCTGGCAACCCTCAATCTGCAGCAGATGCCCCTGGGCGGCGGGACGCGCCAGGCGCTTGATGCCGGTTTGCACGCGTTGAGCTTTGCAACCGCCTGGGCCCGCGTGGAAGGCGGCTGGCACTACCCTTCTGACACGCTCGCCGGGATGGCAATCGGCAACTTCTGCGCCGTGTTCTTCACTGATGCATTCATGGGTCTGGACGGCAGCCGCACGCGGGTCAGCGTCTCGCCGCTACCGGGCGGAGGCGAGCTCACTTTCGCGGTAGTGCTGCGCACGCAGTGACTCGGGGCGGAGGCCGCGCGGTCAATGACTTGCGGGACGCAGGCTGAGCAAGGTGAGGGCAGCCGCGGCCGACGTAGACGCCGCGAAGGTAAATGCCAGAGCTGACCCGGCTGACCACAGCGCGCCCGCGATCAGCGATGCGATCAGATAGATTCCTCCGGTCAGGAAGTTGTAGGCGCCGATCGCCGTGGCCCGCCGTTGCGGCTGCACGTCGGCGATGAATGCCTTGCTCTGGGCCTCGTCGATGGCGAAGAAGAGACCGTAGATCGCGAACAGCGCGACGATCTGCCACTTTTCCGTGGCGGCGGCGAAACCGAGGCTCATGATGAGATAGATCACGTAGCTCGCCGCAACGACGCTCGTGCGGCCGATCAGGTCGCCGAGCCTGCCGACCGCGGGCGCCGCAACGACGAACACGGTGTTGAAGAGCGCGTAC
>DASZYK010000196.1:0-1714 GCA_035545455.1 Steroidobacteraceae bacterium | reverse complement strand
TGCAGGCCGCTGCATGACCACTCTGCCACCTAGCCACTGGACGACAGGAGCCCCGGCGGGGCTTCGCAGCAAGATCGGCAATTTTGGACTGAATCGGGGCTACTGGCAATGCGCGGCCCCCAAGCATTGACATGCGGACCGATGGCGGGTACGGGGCCTGTGAATGAGCAATAGAGAACGTTCATGGGCGCTGGTCGGTGCGATTTTTACCCTGGCCTCGATCGCGATGCCGGTACGGGCGGCCCAGGTGCTCGGCGTCCGGGTGACGCGCGATGACGCGCGGTTCCTGATCACGATGCGCATCACCCTCGAGGCGCCGCCGCCGGCGGTGTTCCGCGCCCTGCAGAACTACTCCGCGATGCGTCGCTACAACCCCGACCTGCGGGCGGTGCGAGTGCAGGCGACGGCGGCGCCGGACCGGGTGCGGCTCTTCACGACCGTCCATGCCTGTGTGCTGATCTTCTGTAGAACCATGCATCAGGAAGAGATCATGACGGCGACGCCGAACGCCGATGGCGGCGTGCTCGAGGCCGTGATGGTCGCGCACGGCGATTTCAAAGAGGGCCACGGCCGCTGGACGGTCAAGCCCTGTCGCGCCATCCGGAGAACGACCTGTCTGGATGCTCGAATCGAGCTGGTGCCGAGGTTCTGGGTGCCGCCGGTGATCGGTCCCTGGGTCATGCGCGGAATGATGGCCGACGAGGCTCGCCGCACCAGCTTCGGCCTGGAGCAGATTGCGCGCCAGACCGCTGGCACCGCGAGGACGGCGCGGCAAGACGTGCGTCCCTGAGCCCGATGCGCGACTGCATTCCTCGGTCCGGGCGGAAGCCTGTGAGGGGGCACCCCAGGTGCCGGCGAGGACGAAGCCGGGCCTGGAAAATATCGTCTCCCGGCACGCGCCCCCTACCCCTTGATGCATATCAGCGGCTCGAGTCTTGCCACCTTGCGCGCCAATCCCGCGGCCTCGGCGCAGTCCACGACCTCGGAGACATCCTTGTAGGCCTGCGGCGCTTCCTCGGCCACACCCCGCATGGAAGGGCTTCGTATGATGATGCCGCGCATGGCGAGCTCATCGATCAGTTGCCTGCCTCGCCATCGCCGCAACGCCTCATGGCGGCTCATCGCGCGGCCGGCGCCGTGACAGGCGGAGCTGAAGGCAAGCTGCTCCGAACGCGTCGTGCCCGCCAATATGTAGGACGCCGTTCCCATCGAGCCGCCGATGAGCACGGGCTGGCCTGCGGCGCGCAGCGCTTCGGGGATCTCGGGATGACCGGGACCGAAGCATCGCGTCGCGCCCTTGCGGTGCACGTACAGCCTGCGGGAGCGGTGCTCCTCCACCTTGCAGGTGTTATGCGAGACATCGTATAGGAGCGTGAGCGCCGCGGCGGGCAGGATGTCGGAGAACACATTGCGCACCAGGTGCGTGAGGATCTGCCGGTTGGCAAGGGCGCAGTTGATGGCGGCGCGCATCGCGCCGAGATAGCGCCTGCCGAGCTCCGAGTTGATCGGCGCGCATGCGAGCTCCCGCTCCGGCAGACGGATTCCGTGCGCCGCCGCCGATTCCGCCATCTCCTTCAGAAACTCCGTGCCGACCTGATGTCCGAGCCCGCGCGAGCCGCAGTGGATCATCATCATCGCATCGCCGGGCTCGAGACCGAATACCCCGGCGGCCTCCGGGTCGTACACCGCCGTGACTTCCTGCACTTCGAGATAG
>DASZYK010000195.1:0-2447 GCA_035545455.1 Steroidobacteraceae bacterium | reverse complement strand
GCTTCCAGTCGCGCGCGCGGTGAAGCCGCCTGCGGCTCCATGACGCGCTTGAGATCCGCATCCAGCGTCGTGACGCTGACGCCCACCCCCGCCAGCCCGTCCCTGGCGAGGTCGGCCAGCAGGTCGAGATCGCGCAGCACGAGCGCGCTCTTCGTGATGACCGTCACCGGATGGCGACAGCGGGCCAGCACCTCGAGGATGTCGCGCGTCACCCGCATTTTCCGCTCGACCGGCTGATACGGATCGGTGTTGGCTCCGAGCGTGATCGGTTTGCACACGTACCCCGGCTTCGCCAGCTCCTCCTCCAACACCCTGCCCGCGTCCTTCTTGTAGAATAGTCTTGTCTCGAAATCCAACCCTGGAGACAACCCAACATAACTGTGACTCGGACGGGCGTAGCACCCAACACATCCGTGGCTGCATCCGCGGTACGGATTGATTGATTGCTCGAACGGGATGTCGGGTGAGTCGTTGCGCGCGATGACCGAGCGCGCGCGGTCGGGCTCGATGGAGGTGGGAATGAAGTCGGGGACCTCCTCCTGGTACCAGCCGTCATCGACATCCTCGCGATGGTGGCGCTCGAAGCGCCCGGCGGGATTCGAGAGCGCGCCGCGACCTTTGAGCGGCTGGTTCCTTTCGCGCTTTGGGGCCATGACTCGTACTGTACATCCATACAGAACCGCGGTAAAGCGCGGCGGGCCATAATGGCCGAAAAGCGGGCGCGAGCCCGCAGGGGAGGAGAGCGTGAACGTACCTGGACCGCCGGAGAGCTCCCACGGCGCCGCCACGCGGGACGAGCGCAACGTGGCAATGCTCGCGCACCTGTCGGCGCTCGCCGGACTCATCGTGCCGCTCGGCAACATCCTCGCGCCGCTCGTCATCTGGCTGGCGCAGCGGGAGAAATCGGTGTTCGTGGCCGATCAGGCGCTCGAGTCGCTGAACTTCAACATCACGGTGATCCTCGCCAGTATCGTCTGCGGGGCGCTCGTGTTCGTCGGGATCGGCGTGCTGCTGTGGCTCGTGCTCGGCATCGTCTGGCTCGTCAGCACCATCCTCGCCGCCGTGCGCGCATCGGAGGGACAGCGTTTCCGCCACCGGTTCACGCTGCGGCTCGTGCATTGAGGATCGATCCGGGCGCGGACCAGCCGCGGCCGAGCTGCCGCTCAGCCCATGTCTTTCAGCGGCACCGATGGATCGGCCAGCTTGTCCGGATTCGGCCGCGCGCGCGCGGCGACCAGCTTGCGGGCGGCCATCTGATCCTTGGCGCTGTTGACGGTATCGACGGCGATCAGCTCGCCCTCGCGCAGGTAACACGCGCTGAAGGCGCGAGTCGCCGGATCGCCGCGCATCACCACCGTGTCGTATCCCTGGCCGACGCCGATGATGATCATCTTGAGATCGTACTGATCCGACCAGAACCACGGCACCTTGTCGTGCACGGTCTCGAGGCCGAGCATGTTGAGGGCCGCGCTCGTACCCTGCTCGAAGGCGTTGTCGACCGATTCCAGCCGCAACCGCCTGCCGTAACGCAGGCTGGGGTGATTGGCGCAGTCTCCGGCCGCAAAGATCGCCGGGTCCGAGGTGCGGCAGTGCTCATCCACCACCAGCCCGTTCTCGCACGCCAGCCCGGCGGCAGCTCCCAACTCGTCGGCCGGAAGGACTCCGCATCCCACGATGACGGAGTCGGCGGCATGCTCGGTCCCGTCGTCCGTCACGACGGCGCGCACCTGCGACGAGCCCGGTGCCGGCGCCAGCGCCCTTACTTTCGCATTGCACAAAATCCGCACGCCGTGCCGGGAATGCTCCGTCTGGTAAAACGCGGAGATCTGGGGGCAGACGACCCGGTTCATGACTCGCTCGGCCATCTCGAGCACCGTGACCTCGAGGCCAAGCTCGCGTGCGGTGGCCGCGACCTCGAGCCCGATATAGCCCCCTCCCACGATCACCAGGCGCTTGCCGGGCGCCCATTCGCTGCGAATGCGCTCGACGTCCGCGATGGTTCGAAGGAAGTGCACGCCGCGGAGGTCCATGCCGGGTGCGGCAAGCGGACGCGGACGGCTGCCGGTCGTGATCAGTAGTGCATCGTACGCGATGCTCGAGCCGTCGCTGAGTCGCACGCGTTGCTCACGACGCGAGATCTCCTCCACCCGGTGTCCCAATAGCGTCTCGACCGAGTGTAATTCGTAGAAGTGCTGCGGCCGCAGCAGCAGCCGCTCGCGCTCCAGCGCGCCGGCGAGGTACTTCTTCGAGAGCGGCGGGCGCTGGTAGGGCAGCCACGGCTCGTCGCCGACGAGCATGAGCTTTCCGGTGAAGCCCTTGCGCCGCAGAGTGTCGATGGCCTGAACCGCCGCCTGTCCACCGCCCGCAATGACTATTCGCTCGTACACGGTCGCAGCTTAGCCCACGGACCGCCGCTCCTGCACCACTCGTGAGCGCGGGCGTGGCGC
>DASZYK010000194.1:0-4722 GCA_035545455.1 Steroidobacteraceae bacterium | reverse complement strand
CCTCACCCGGCAGGGGCCCGCGCGAGGCCCTGACCCGGGCCGCTCCGAGCCAGCCCAAGCCGCGCACCCGGCTCGGCTACAAGGAGCAGCGGGAGCTGACCTCTCTGCCCGAAGAGATCGAGGCCCTGGAGCAGGAGCAGGCGGCGATCACCGCGCGCATGAGCGCGCCGGACTATCACCTGCAGGGCGCGCCGCAGATCCGCGCCGATCGCAAGCGTATCGAGGACATCGAGGCATCGCTGCTGGCCAAGTTCGAGCGCTGGGAGGCGCTCGAGGCCGAGCGCAGCCGCCTCGCCCGATGACGGCGCTGCGCCGCTCGGCGGCCTCGGACGACACCCCGGCCGGTGATGATCCTCGTCCTGAAAGACCGGTCCCCGTCAGGTGCAGCCCTTCCCGCGCGAGGGCCGCGCGCCCTGTGCCCGCGCCTGCGCCTCGGTCATGTAGCGGCCGCTCTTCGTGTTGCCATACCAGTGATCGCCGGGACAGTGATACACCATGCTTTCGGTGTTGACCCACACCTCGCCACCGTGCATGCCGCCCGCGGCCTCCGCGCGCGAAGAGGTGACGCGGCCGGGGGCGCTTCGAGAAGATGATGTCGACGCGGCGGCGCCCGCCGCTTCGGCCATTCTGGTGTCGCTGCTCTCTTTCTCGGCCTGCCGCTCGCTCCTCGTGGACTTGGTGCTGGAGCGGGGCTTGGCTCCGCGCGCGGCGGTCTCAGGCGCTCTCTTCTCTTCGGCGGTCGCCTTTCGCTTCTCGGCCTTCCGCTCGCTCCTCGTGGACTTGGTGCTGGAGCGGGGCTTGGCTCCACGCGCGGCGGTCTCAGGCGCTCTCTTCTCTTCGGCGGTCGCCTTTCGCTTCTTCGCCTTTTGATCCTTGGCGATGCCGCCGTGGCCGCGGCAGGCGCCGCGCCCGGAGGTTGTGGCGACCGTGCCGTCCTTGCACATCACACGCGGCTGACCTGCCGGTGCACCCGCTGCGATCTGCGCTCCGGCCAGCAAGGCACTGACCAGGCCGATCGCGATCGATACGCCGAGCACCGAAGTGACCCGGCTGGCAGCTGCGCGCATCATGTTGAACCTCCCATCGGCGGGCGCTCTCGCCCCGTTCAGTCTCGCTTGAGGCACGTGCTCATGTAGCGCTTGCGCTCCGCGCCCTTCAGGCCTTTCGCGTTGGCCGCCGCATTGCACGTGCGCATTTTCCGCTGCTGTGCGGTGAGCTTCGCCTGCCGGTGACCCGGCCCGCTCAGGCACGATCGCATGAAGTCCCTGCGTTCGCTTCCCATCAGGTGTCTGGCATTCGCCGCGGAGTTGCAGGTGGTCATTCTCTTCTGCTGACTGCCCTGCGCGTGCAGGGCACTGGCGCCCGAGCCGAGCGCGAGCAGCGCCGCAAGAGCCAGAGCCGTGATTCGCCGATCGCTCATGGACGTTCTCCCGGTCGTGTTGCCGCGCGCCTCCGTGGCGCTGAGAAAGGTGTGACATGATGAGCGCGAGCTGTCAGGAGGGCGCTCCGCGGTAACGGCGAACCAGGCGCGGCATGTTCCTGAGGACACCGGGCGTCAGCTCGCCTGATGAAATCGGCGCTCGCCTCCGGCGGAGGAGATGGTGGTGATGCACCCGAATACTTCTGCAGGAGACCTGCCGCTTCATCGATCCGGCTCATGGACGGCTCCCGGGTAGCCAGCGACCGCGCTAAGGTACCACGCGTACTCACCCTGTCACATGAATGTTAGGTTCCCCGAAGCGGGACCTGGACGGTATCTCTGCCTTTCCAACCTCCAGCGCATGAGCACGACAGCTTTGCCTTGCGCGCGGCCGGTCGTCGACTGACGCGAGCTTCAGGTGGGCCAATGCGTATGCACCTGGAATGTCGAGCGGCCCTACGCGCGTGGCCGTCCGTGGCCGTGAACATCATCCGGATCGGGATCGCGGTGGGCGCTCTGGCGGCTGGGCCGGTGCCCCGCCGAGCGTCCTCACGAGGAGACCTGAGCCCTCGGGCAGGGAAGCCCGGCACCGGTCGTCGTATCAATGCTCCGCGGACAGGTATAGTCCGCCTGAGCGCGGCGGGCGTGGAAGTATCGGAGAAGCCATGCGACTGTTGGGGAATCTCATCTGGTTGCTCTTCGGGGGACTCGTCGGCGGGCTCGCCTGGTGGGTGGCGGGACTGCTGGCCGCCATCACGATCATCGGCATTCCCTTCGCCATTGCGGCCTTTCGCATCGGCGCCTTCACGTTCTGGCCATTCGGCAGGGAGATCGTCGACCGCCCCGAGCGCGGCGAGGGCCGGAAGCTGCTCATCCTCATAGGCAACGTCGTATGGATTCTTCTCGGCGGCATCTGGCTCGCGTTAGGGCACCTGTTTTTCGCGCTGCTGCTGGCCATCACCATCGTCGGCATACCCTTCGCCATGCAGCATCTGAAGCTCGCTCGCCTCTCGCTCATCCCCTACGGCAAGATGATCGTCGTACTGCCGTAGTGAGCCTACGAGCCGCTCCTGACCTGCGCCATGATGGCCAGCGGCCGGCCGTCCGGGTCTTCGAAGAACGCCATCCACTCCTCCGTGCCGTCGGAATGCCTGTGTATCATGTGCGGCGCGTTGGTGAACTCGACCCCGCGCCGCCGCAGCTCGTCATGGGCCTGCGCGATATCGGGGACCCTGAAATAGAGAATCGACTCCGCCTTCGACGGCTCGTCGCCTCCAGTCAGAAGAAGTCGGGTGCCGTCGCAGTCGAAGAAGGCAAGATTGCCGAATGTGTAGAGATGCTCGAGCCCGAGTGTCTCGCGATACCAGCGCTCCGCCTTGCGGATGTCGCCGACGGAGCGGGAAATCTGGCCGAGCGGCGCGAGCTTGAAATCGTTCATTGGAGCCTTCTCCTGCCGATCCAGCGCACTGCCCTTGGGCGGCTGGAACCATTGACGCAGTGCCTTGCGATCCGGAAGGTCGAGTTTTCCGAGCGTGTTCTCGACGTGAAACTTGACGCCTTCCTGACTGATGCCCATGCGCTTCGCAACCTGCCGGCTCGTCATGCCATGCTGGACGGCATGCGTAACCCTCCACTCCGCCGGAGTGAGGATATCGTCGTGAGGAGGTCGCCCTCTTCGCCTGCCGCCAGCCATGCGCGGATCCTAGCGCGCCGTGGCCGCAATTTCCCTCCCCTTCACCCCGTAGGTCGCAGACCGACCGGATGTCGAAATGCCCGGCCGCCGTCCGGCTACTCATCGGAATGACCACCTCCGCAACGAAAGGAGCCGACCATGCCCAATACCGTACGCCTCCACCGCGTGCTCGCCACCAGGCCCGAGAAGATCTATCGCGCATTCATCGAGCCGGATGCCATGGCCAAGTGGCTGCCGCCGAACGGCTTTACCTGCACCGTGCAACAGATGGAGCCCAAGGTCGGCGGCTCCCACCGCATGTCCTTTCGGAATTTCACGACCGGCCAGAGCCATTCCTTCGGCGGCCGGTACCTCGAGCTCGTGCCCAACGAGCGCCTGCGATATACGGACAGCTTCGAGAATCCGGACCTGCCCGGCGAGATCGTCGTGACGGTCGCGCTGAGGAAAGTCTCGGTCGGAACAGAGATCACCATCGTGCAGGAAGGCCTGCCCGAGAGCCTGCCGGTCGAAGCCTGCTACCTGGGCTGGCAGGAGTCGCTGCGCAATCTGGCGAGGCTCGTCGAGCCCGAGATCGCGCAATAGGCGCCGCCCCGTCGCGGCCTCAATGACCACCCCGCACCAGCAGACCCTCCTCGCCCAGCGCGGCTGCGAGGCCCGCCTCGATTCGCGCGGCCTCGGACCGGCCGATCCGCTGCAAGTGCAGCGTAGGGCCGGTGAGCACCTCGAGGCCGCGCTTGAGCACACTGCCGGAGGCGCGTATGCCCGCCTTGTGCTGATCGAAGCGCTGCGCGGGCGTGTAGTCGCTCATGCCCACGTACACCCCGAAGGGACCCCCTCTCCTGTCACGATAGTCGAGAAGGACCAGGTAGATGTTCGACCGGCCCGAGCGCGCCGCCGCGAAACGAGCCGCAACGTCGTAAGCGGTCGGCAGCCACTCGATATACGTCATGGGAAGCCACTCGGGAATCGAGCTCGCGGCACTGGCCCAGAGGCGATCGAGCGCCGAATCCACGTCGATGCCGAGCTCGGCGCGCATCCAGAGCTCGTGAATGCAGTGCGCTCCGGCCATGCCGTGCCCCTCGGTGATGGCGGCCGCGAGGCGCTCCCGGATCTCACTGCTCCTCAGCGCGCGCAAAGGCCGGGCGGCGGGCGAGGCGCGCATCCAGTCTGGTGAGCCACGGCCTGGCTTCACGGCCATGAGCGACTCTCGATGCGCACGGTATCGCCGCCGAAGAGACGATCATGAGCGCGCTCTTCGAGAAAGCGGGCGGATGAGAGCGGTCGGGACGTGTGGCCTCAGCCCAGAAGCATGCCGCCGTTGACGGCGATGACCTGGCCGGTGACGAAAGCGTTGGCCATGACCATCAGGACGGCGTTGGCCACCTCGTCCGCCGCGCCGAAACGGCCGACCGGAATCCGGGTCACCGCATCGGTCTGCTTGAGCGGCTCGGCCATTTCCGTTTCGATCGGTCCGGGCGCGACGGCGTTGACGGTGACTCCGTCCCGGGCGACCTTCGAGGCGTAACCACGGGTGAGGCCTTCCAACCCCGCCTTGGCGGCGTTGTAATGCACGCCGACGATCCCGGGTCCGCGCGCCGCCGCTGACGAT
>DASZYK010000193.1:0-2492 GCA_035545455.1 Steroidobacteraceae bacterium | reverse complement strand
ACTTCGACCGGCAGCCGCGACCCGTGTAGAAGGACACGTACGGATGCTGCAGATAGCCGATGAAGTAATTCTCGATCGTGAGATCGCGCTTGTAGACCGGCGTCACCCAGGGCAGCTCGTCCATGTTCTCGATCATGGGGCGGGCCGGGTTGTGCTCGATCCCGCCGTCCGGCCGGCGGAACGAGAGCCCGGGTATGGTGGCGAGCTCGCGGCCCTCCGCCACCTCCTTGCAGGTGTAATCGAATTCCTCGCGCGCCACGAAGTCGATGGCGGAGGAGGCGCCCAGGGATCCGGCCGGGTCGACCGCGACCTTGGCGCCGACCATGCCGACCATGAGGCGCGGGTTTTCCTCTTTGAGAAGCTCCGCGACCCTCGCGTCCGTCGGGAACGAAGGCGAGCTGGTGTGCATCACGACGAGGTCGTATTGCTTCGCCAGCGGCAGCACCTGCGACATCGGGGTCCCGTCCGCGGGCGCGTCCAGCAGCCGGCTTCCCGGCACCAGGGCCGCGGGCTGCGCCAGCCACGTCGGATACCAGAATGAGCGGATCTCCCGCTTCGCCTGGTAGCGCGCACCGGCGCCGCCGTCGAATCCGTCAAAAGAGGGGGCTTGCAGGAAAAGCGTTCTCATCATGATGGTGTGTCCTCAGGAAATGGGTTGCACCGAGCCGTCGCGCGACACGCGGTAGCGTCCCTGCCGCCACTGCACCTCACGCGTGACGAAGGCGCCGCACCACAGGGCAAACCCGAGCGCATCGCTCAGCGGGATGGCCCAGATTCGAGACCAGGACCGCGCCGGAGCCTGCACGCTCACATGCAACAGCAAGCGCATCGCCACGGTGGCGGCCAGAAGGGAGAGCGTGACAGGTGTCCCCTCGGCCATGGCGCAGCCGAGCGCCGCAACCGGCAGGCTGAATGTGACGGCGGAAAATGCGTAGCCGCCCGGACGCACGATGCGGATGGTGCGCAGCCACCTCAGTCCGTGTTGCACGAGCTGGCGTAGCGTCCGCTCATCTACCCAGGTATCTACTACAACGTCGGACAGGACCGTGCGCAGGCCGCGGCGGCGTGTCAGCTCACCCAGCCGATAATCATCCGCCAGCTGGTCGGCGATCGCGCGGAAGCCGCCGATGGCATCGAGCGCATCGCGGCGCAGGGCGATCGTCGCGCCGAAGGCGAAGGCGCGCGAGCCGAGAAGCGCCGCCACCCGTACCGAGGGGATGAACCAGTCGTTGATGAAGAGAGCGCCGAGGAGCGACCAGAGCCCGGGACGCGGGACGCCCCGGTAGGGGCAGGTGACGATCCCGACCGCCGGGTCCGCGAGCGGGGCAGTCACCGCGGCGAGATATCCGGGAGGCACGCGCACGTCGCTGTCGGCCAGCACGAGCCAGTCATGTCGGGCGGCGCGCATCATGTTGATGAGGTTGCTGACTTTCGCGCTCGCGCCGTGCCGGGTCGCATCGACGACCACTGCGAGGTCGAGCCCCGGATAGTCGCGCTTCAGGACCTCGAGCACGGCGAGGGCCGGATCGTCCGGACGCTGCACGCCGAAGATGATCTGCACTGCGGCGCCGTAGTCCTGCTCGCAGAGAGAGCGCAGAGAATGGTCAAGCCCAGGCTCCGCGCCGCAGAGCGGCTTGAGGACCGTGACCGGGAGCGGCCGCGGCGGCGATCCGGTGCCGCCGCCGGCCCGCCGCTGCTCGCCATTGTTGCGCCAAAGCCGCACCGCGGCCCAGGCGGCCACCGCATAGCCGAGCGCGGCCGCGGTCATCAGCGTGCCGAGCGAGGTCATGACTGCCTGGGCAGTTACAGCGACCGTGGAGCCGGTTATCATGGGCGGAGGAATGCCTAACCCGCGGATTGCAATGAGCGACGAAGTCGGATGGTTTCAAGTCCATGAATTCCGCACATGGTACACGTTTGCTCGCCGGCCGGGGGTACCCGCGTGACCGACGCAAGCGGTGCGCAGGCCCGGCTGTGGGCTGGCAGCGACAGTTCCGCCGAGGCCGAGTCGCTCATCCTGGTGGACGAGGCGGACCGGGAGGTGGGCTATATGAGCAAGGCGCGCTGTCACGAGGGACAGGGGGTGTTGCACCGCGCGTTCTCGCTGCTCATCTTCAACGACCGCGGCGAGCTATTGCTGCAGCGCCGCTCGGGGGCGAAGCGACTGTGGCCGCACTTCTGGTCGAACAGCTGCTGCAGCCATCCGCGGCGGGCCGAGACCCTGGAAGCAGCCACCCACCGGCGGCTGCGCGAGGAGCTGGGGCTCTCCTGCCCGTTGCATTTTCTCTTCAAGTTCCGGTATCAAGCGCAGTTCGACAGTGCCGGGGCGGAGCACGAGCTGTGCTCGGTATTCATCGGGCGAAGCGCCGACCGGCTGCAAGTCGACCAGAACGAGATCTCGGACTGGCGGTGGGTGAGCCCGGAGGCGCTCACCACGGAGATGCGGGGTGAGGGCTCGGAGCGCTTCACCCCCTGGTTCACGATCGAGTGGG
>DASZYK010000192.1:0-2059 GCA_035545455.1 Steroidobacteraceae bacterium | reverse complement strand
TCGGTCCATGGAAGCACGACGACGACGTGAGGGCGGCAGAGGCCGCCGCACCGCCCCCGCCCGCCTCCGACAGCTGCCCTGGCGCACGGTCAGGAATCCCTACGCGCCGATGGAGGTGCTCACGGCGGACCAGCTCGAGGCCATCCATCTCACATCTCTGCGCATTCTCGAGGAGCTCGGCGTCGAGTTGAGGTCACCGCACGCGCACGAGATCATGCGGGCCGCAGGCGCGCAGGTTGACGATGCCAGCGGGATGGTGCGCGTCGATCGTGGTCTCGTCGAGCAGGCGCTCGCGACGGCGCCATCTTCCTTCACGCTGACCCCGCGCAATCCGGCCCGACAGGTCACGCTGGGCGGCAATCACGTCAATTTCGGACTGGTGGCGGGTCCTCCCAATGTCCATGACCGCGAGCGCGGCCGCCGCTCGGGGAATCTTGCCGATTACTGCGACTTCATCCGGCTTGCGCATTACTTCAACGCCATCCATCTGATCGGCAACCAGGTCTGCGCGCCGGTCGAGCTGCCCGCGAACTCACGCCACCTCGACGCCTACCGCGCGAACATCCGCTATTCCGACCTTGCGTATCACTGCAGCGCGATCGGCGCGGGACGGGCGCTGGATGGAATCAGGATGATGGCGATCGCGCGCGGCATCACGCTCGAGGAGATCGCCGCGAGCCCGGGCGTCATCACCATCATCTCGGTCAACAGCCCGCGCCGCTTCGATGAGGCGATGACGGAAGGGTTGATCGCGATGGCGACCCATGGGCAGCCGGTCGTCATCACGCCCTTCACCCTCATGGGTGCCATGGCGCCTGTGTCGCTTGCCGCGGCGTTGGCGCAGCAGAACGCCGAAGCGCTCTTTGGCGTGGTTCTCGCGCAGGCAGTGCGTCCCGGAACGCCCGTCGTGTATGGGGCCTTCACCTCGAACGTCGATCTGCGCTCCGGAGCGCCGGCGTTCGGCACACCGGAAAACGCGAAGGCGAACGTCGCCAGCGGGCAGCTCGCGAGGCGGTATCGGCTGCCCTATCGGACTTCCAACGCCAGCGCCTCCAACGCGGCCGACGCGCAGGGGGCGTACGAGACCGAGATGTCGTTGTGGGGCGCCATTCTCGGCCAGGCGAACCTGGTCTACCACGCGGCCGGATGGCAGGAAGGGGGACTCACCGCCTCCTTCGAGAAGCTGATCCTCGACGTCGAGATGCTGCAGCTGATGATGCAGTTCCTCGAGCCGGTGCGGGTCGATGAGGCCGAGCTCGGCTTCGAGGCGATCCGCGGCGTCAGGACCGGCGGGCACTTCTTCGGCGAGCCGCATACCCTCGAGCGCTACGAGAGCGCCTTCTACGAGCCGCTCGTGTCCAACTGGCAGAGCTACGAGAACTGGCAGCTCGCCGGCGGCCGCGACGCGACCGAGCGCGCCACCGGGATCTGGAAGCGGGCGCTCGCCGAGTACGAGGAGCCGCCACTCGATCCGGCGATCGCCGAGGCGCTCGATGCATACGTGGAGCGCCGCCGCGGCGAAATCGGGAGCGACGAACCCTGAGCGGCCGGCAACGCTGCGATCCGGTCCCGATGCGCCGCCCGCGATTGCGGCGCGCTCAGCGGGCGAGCGAGCGCAGGAGCCCCGCGTAATCCTCCAGCCGGCGGGTCGCGAGTCCCGCGATCTTGCCTCGATCGTCACAGCGGCGGACGGCGACCGCGTCCCGGTAGCCGGGCTCGGCCTCGAAGCTCGCCAGCTCCTGCGCCGACATCACGCCGCCCTGCAACTTCAAAGTCAGAACGGAAGCGGGACTGAGTTGCGAGAAATACGCCGGATCGGTCGCACAGAGATACCGCTTTGCCCTGACGTGCAGCCGGACGGGGTCCGCCACCTCGGCGCCGAACCATTCCTCGAGCCATCGCGCGCCGGTGGCCTCGTGGCGCGCATCGACGGTCCACTCGTTGATGTCGTCGGGCACTGTCGCAATCAAGTGACCGATGTCGTGCAGAAGGGCGGCGGCGATGACGGCGTCACGCTCGCCGGCGAGCTCGGCGAAATGAGCGGCCTGCAGCCCGTGCT
>DASZYK010000191.1:0-4561 GCA_035545455.1 Steroidobacteraceae bacterium | reverse complement strand
GGGAGGCTACAGGTCGACGAGCTCGACCTCCTGCTGACCGATCGGCCGCTCGAGAAAGCGCGAGCCGACCCTGGCGAACCGTTCCGCGGCATCCGTCGCGAGCAGGCGCAAGCCTCCGTCCCCGCCGGTGGCAATGAGGTTTTCCGCTTCGAGCGTCCGGCGCACGTGCCGCGCCGTCGTCTCCGCGGAGTCGACGATGCTCACCTCAGGACCCGCAACCGCACGGATGGCATCTGCGAGCATCGGGAAATGCGTGCACCCCAACACCAGCGTGTCGGGACGGGAAGCCTTCGCGCGGGCGTCGAACAGAGGCTCCAGATAGTGGCGCGCCACGGTCTCGGCGATCGGGCCCCGGCAGAGCCCTTCCTCTGCGAGCGCCACGAACAACTGCGCCGGCACCGCGCTCACCCGCGCATCGGTCCTTCGCCGGACGATCGCCTCCTGGTAGGCGCCGCCGCGCACGGTGCCCTCTGTCGCGATGACCGCGATGTGACCGGAGCGCGACGCCAGGCACGCGGCTTCCGCGCCGGGCTCGATCACCCCGATCACCGGCAGGTCGCTGATGCGCTCGCGCACGGCGGTCAGTCCCACGGCGGAAGCCGTGTTGCATGCGATGACCAGGCACTTCACGCCGTAGCTCGTCAGCGCCTCCGCCGCCTGCAGCGCATAGCGCACCACCGTCTCCGGGCTCTTGGTGCCGTACGGCAGACGCGCCGTGTCGCCGAGATAGACGAAACGCTCCCGCGGCAGCTGCGCCGCCAGCGCCTTGAGCACCGTCAGGCCGCCGACTCCGGAATCGAAAACGCCTATGGGCGAATCGGGCGCGGTCACGGCTCGGCCCTTCCCGGGACCCGCCCCGCCGCCGCGGGGGGCAGGCATCATTCAGGGCGCATGTGCGGAAACAGGATCACGTCGCGGATGGAGGGCGAGTCGGTGAAGAACATCACCAGACGGTCGATCCCGACACCGAGCCCGGCCGTGGGCGGCATGCCGTACTCCAGCGCACGGACGTAGTCGGCGTCGTAGAACATCGCCTCCTCGTCCCCCCGGTCCTTGCGCGCGACCTGAGCGCGAAAGCGCGCCGCCTGATCCTCCGGATCGTTGAGCTCGGAGAAGCCGTTCGCGAGCTCGCGGCCGGCCAGGAAGAACTCGAACCGGTCGGTCAGGAAGGGGTCCGCATCGTTGGCGCGTGAAAGCGGCGAGACCTCCGCCGGATAGGCGTGCACGAACGTCGGGTCGACCAGAGTGTGCTCCGCCGTCTTCTCGAAAATCTCGATCTGCAGCTTTCCCGGGCCGTCGTGCGCCTGCACGGGAATGCCGAGGCGATCGCAGAACCTGCGCAGGTAGGTGGCATCGCGGAGCGACAGCGGATCGAAGTCCGGATTCCTCTCGAGGATCGCCTGCTCCACGGTCACACGGCGGAAGGGCCTGGACAGGTCGTACTCGCGCCCCTGATAGGTCAGCCGCTGCGAGCCGTGGAGGGTGTCGGCGAGCCCGCGAATCGCCTTCTCGATCCAGTCCATCAGATCGCGGTAATCGGCATACGCGAGGTAGAGCTCCAGCATCGTGAATTCCGGGTTGTGCTGGGTCGAGAGCCCCTCGTTGCGGAAGTTGCGGTTGATCTCGTACACCCGCTCGAATCCGCCGGCCACCAGGCGCTTCAGGTAGAGCTCCGGCGCGATGCGCAGATACATATCGAGGCCGAGGGCGTTGTGATGCGTCACGAACGGCCGTGCCGCCGCCCCTCCCGGGATCGGCTGCATCATCGGCGTCTCGACCTCGAGAAAATCCAGGGCGTCGAGAAAGTCACGCAGGTACCTGACGATCCGCGCCCGCGTGCGAAAGACGTTCCGGCTCGCCTCGTTGACGATCAGATCGACGTAGCGTTGGCGGTAGCGTGTTTCCACGTCGGCGAGTCCGTGCCACTTGTCGGGCAGCGGCCGCAGCGACTTCACGAGCAGGCGCAGGCTCTCCACCCGTACCGAAAGCTCTCCCGTCCTGGTCCGAAACAACACTCCGGTCGCGCCGACGATGTCGCCCACGTCCCACGACCTGAACTCCTCGTACGCCGCGGCCCCGAGCGCGTCCTTCTGCAGGAAGAGCTGGATCTGCCCCGTACGGTCGGCGATGTTGGCGAAGCTGACCTTGCCCATGGTGCGCTTGAGCATCATGCGGCCGCCGACGCTGACACGCGTCGGGTTGGCCTCGAGCCACTCGTTCGCGCTCTCGCCGTAGGCGCTCTGCAGCTGACCCGCGAGCGCGGTCCGCCGGAAGTCGTTCGGGAAAGCGGGGCCGCGCGCGCGCAGCGCCGCCAGCTTGGACCGGCGCTCCGCGATCAGCTTGTTCTCCTCCCCGCAATCCGGCGCGCCGGAGCCGTTGTCTTGCTGCTTGTCTGTCATTTTGCTCACAGGCCCGCCTTGAGCGAGGCCTCCATGAATTGGTCGAGATCCCCGTCGAGCACCGCGGTGGTATTGCCGACCTCCACGCCGGTCCTGAGGTCCTTGATGCGCGACTGATCGAGGACGTACGAGCGGATCTGGTTCCCCCAGCTCACGTCCGACTTGGAGTCCTCCAGCACCCGGGCGGCGGCGTTGCGCTTGTTCACCTCGAGCTCGTACAGCTTCGCCTTCAGCATCTTCATGGCCGTGGCGCGGTTCTTGTGCTGGCTGCGCTCGGCCTGGCATGCGACCACGATGCCGGTCGGCATGTGGGTGATGCGCACCGCCGATTCGGTCTTGTTGACGTGCTGGCCGCCGGCGCCCGAGGAGCGATAGACATCGGTCTTCAGGTCCGCGGGGTTGATGTCGATCTCGATGTCATCATCGATCTCGGGCGAGACGAAAACGGACGCGAACGAGGTATGACGCCGGTTGCCGGAGTCGAACGGCGACTTGCGCACGAGCCGGTGAACGCCGGTCTCGGTCCGCAGCCAGCCGTACGCATACTCGCCCTTCACTTCGACCGTGGCGCTCTTCACGCCAGCCACCTCCCCGGGATTGGAATCGATCACCTCGCAGGAGAAGCCGCGCGCGGCGCCCCAGCGCAGATACATCCGCAGGAGCATCTGCGCCCAGTCCTGCGCCTCCGTGCCGCCCGCGCCCGCCTGGATGTCGAGGAAGGCGCTGTGCGAGTCCATCTCGCCGCGGAACATGCGCTTGAGCTCCAGCCGGCGGACCTGGTCCTCGAGCCCTTCGGCATCGCGGCCGATGTCCCGGGCCGCAGCCTCATCGCCCTCTCCTTCGGCGAGCTCCAGCAGCTCCGCGGCGTCGGCGATTCCCTTGGCCGCGCGGTCGATCTCCTCGACGGCGGCGGCGAGGCGTGCGCGCTCCTTCCCGAGCTCCTGCGCCCGCTCCGGCTGCGACCAGACCGCCGGGTCCTCGAGCTCCCGCCCTACCTCCTCGAGGCGCTCTTTCTTGCGGTCGTACTCAAAGAAACCCCCGTAGCGAGGCGGTGCGCTCGCCGAGGTCTTTGAGGTGGCGCTTGAGCTGATTGACTTCCATATGTGCCTGCGGGGGTTGAAGCGGTGCCGTAAGGAGCCCGGCATGCTAAACGTGCGAGCCGGTGCCTTTCAAGCCAGGACACTTGACCGTGGCACCGGCCGATCAGAAGCGCACCGCCACCCCCAGACTCACGACCGGGTACCACCGCAGGATGTCCGCCTTGTCGCGGAGCTTCTGCTCCTCCGTGATCACGTTGCTCTGAATCTCACCGCAAAGTGCCGAGCCTGGGGGCGCCGCGGGCCCGCACTGCGCCGTCAGTGTCACGGACGGGGTCCCGCCGTAGATGGCGCCCACATCGAAGAGGAAGTGAACGCGGCCGCTCTCGCCGGCGGGGTTGCCCCAGCCGAGCCCGACGTAGGGCGCTGCCGAATTGCCGAATTTGAGCTCGCCGGTGAGCGAGCCGATCTGCGAGCTCTGGTAAGTCGTGCCGTTGATGGTGTAGGAGCCCTGGCTCGGGCGGCCCACCACGTCCAGCTTCGTGCCATTGCCGGCAACACCCGCCGTCAGGTGGAAGCCGCCCCGGAACACGTACCAGTCGAGAAGCCCGGTGACGGTCCGTAACTTGAGCCGGCCGTCGTAGTTGACATCCGAGGTGTCCACGGTGTGATCGACGTTGATGCCGGCGAAGCCGACGCGAAGGCCGAACGACGGCGACAGACCGAGATCCAGGTCCAGGCCCACGCCGGGAGTGCCCGCGCGCAACGCCATTGCGAGGCCTGGACTCGCCGCCGCGCACTCGGCGGTCGCCGCGAAGCAGGCCAGCATCACGGCGGCCGCGGCGACGGCTCCTCTTGCGCACCAGATCGTCAGGGTGAGGCGAGATGAAACCGGTTTGTGAGCCAAGACAACCTCCCGCGCCTGTCATGCACACGTCGAGAGCTCGGACACGCGGACCGTGCCGACCGCCAGGACGCCGGCGCACCTTAGCCGAGCCCGCAGGCGCGCACTGCGACCCCGTTCACGCGCAACGGGCAAGGAGCGTACCCGCGCAGGCAGACCTGTCTGGTCCCCGCGACGGGAGCGGAAGACGGCGGCGAGGAGGCCCGCTGCGGCAGTCGGCT
>DASZYK010000190.1:0-3935 GCA_035545455.1 Steroidobacteraceae bacterium | reverse complement strand
GGAGCTGGTCCGCCAGGGTCATCGGGTCACGCTGTTCGCGGCCGGCGATTCGCGGACGTCGGCCGAGCTGGTGGCCGTATGCGAGCGCGCCATGCGGCTCGAGTGCCAGCCGACCGCCGCCGTGGCGCTGCATGCGCTGCTCGTCGAGGCGGTGTTCGCGCGCGCCGACGTCTTCGACGTGATCCATTGCCATACCGATAGCATTCATCTCCCGCTCGCGCGCCGCTGCCCCGTTCCGGTGATCACGACTCTGCACGGCAGACTCGACATCGAGGGCCTCGGCCTGCTGCACCGCGAGTTCGCGGAGCTGCCGCTGGTATCGATCTCCAATGCCCAGCGCGCGCCCTTGCAGTGGGCGAGCTGGGCGGGAACCGTCCATCATGGCCTGCCCCTCGAGCTGCACCGCCCGCATTATGACGCGGGAACGTACCTCGTGTTCCTCGGACGCATCTCGCCGGAGAAGCGCGTCGACCGGGCGATAGCGATAGCGCGCTCCGCGGGCCTCACGCTCAAGATCGCGGCCAAGATAGACCCCACCGACCGGGAGTACTTCACCAGCCAGATCGAGCCTCTGCTCGCCGCGCCGGGGGTCGAGTACCTGGGCGAGGTCGACGAGCGCGCCAAGGCGGAGCTGCTGGGCGGAGCGCTGGCGCTGCTGTTTCCCATCGAATGGCCGGAGCCGTTCGGCCTGGCGATGATCGAGGCGATGGCCTGCGGCACCCCGGTGATAGCCTTCGCCCGGGGCGCGGTTCCGGAAGTCGTCGACCCCGGCGTCACGGGCTATATCGTTGCCAGCATCGAGGAGGCGGTCGCCTGCGTGGATCGGGCGCGCGGACTGGACCGCCGCGAGTGCCGCCGGCAATTCGAGCGCCGCTTCGGCGCCGCGCGCATGGCGCGGGACTACTGTTCCATCTACCGCAATTGCGAGGCGCGCTGGTGTCGGCGAAGAGCGTGAACACGGCGGCGACCGAGTTCTACATCCTGGCGCCCGAGGTGCCGGTGCCGGAGCGCACCTTCGTGCTCAAGCACGATGACACCTTCGGCCTCTTCAACGACTTCGGCGACATCGCGGCCGGCGCCCGGCACGAGGAAGGGCTCTATCATCAGGGCACACGGTTCCTCTCGCGGCTGGCGCTGAGGCTCGCGGGCGGCCGGCCGCTGCTGCTCTCCTCGGCGGTGCGCCGCGACAACCTCGTCATGGGGGTCGATCTCACCAACCCGGACATCTATCTCGGCGGCGACATCCTGCTGCCGCGAGGGTCGCTGCACATCTATCGCTCCAAGCTCATCTGGGGCGCCGTCTGCTACGAGCACATCCACGTGCGGAATTTCACCCGCACCCCGCTCGACATCTCGCTGACGCTCGAGTTCTCGGCCGATTTCGCCGACATCTTCGAAGTGCGCGGCGAGGAGCGCCGGCAGAGGGGGCAGGTGCACAGGCCGCGCGTCACCGAGGCCGCGGCCGAGCTCGCGTACCAGGGCCTCGATGGCGTGACGCGGCGGACGCTGATCGAATGCCAGCCGCCGGCGAAGCGCATCTCGGGCACCGAGCTGCAGCTCGCGGCGCACCTGGAAGGCCGGTCGGAACAGGTGTTCGAGATCAAAGTCACGTGCGCGATCGATGCCGAGCTGCCGGCCGCGATGTCGTTCCAGGCCGCCCTCGCCGGCGCCGAGCACTCGCGGGCGAGCGGCTCGCGGCTCGTCTGCTGCGTCGAGACATCGAACGACCAGCTCAACGCCTGGATGACCCGCTCGGCCGCCGATCTCAACATGTTGCTCACGCAGACGAGCTCGGGCCTCTACCCGTACGCGGGAGTTCCATGGTTCGACACCACGTTCGGCCGCGACGGCATCATCGCTGCGCTCGAGTGCCTCTGGCTCGCGCCGCAGATCTCGCGCGGCGTGCTGGCGTTCCTCGCCGCCACCCAGGCGACGCGCGATCAGCCGGAGCGCGACGCGGAGCCGGGCAAGATCCTCCACGAGGCCCGGCGGGGCGAGATGGCCGCGCTCGGCGAGGTGCCGTTCGGCCGCTACTACGGCAGCGTCGATGCCACATCGCTCTACGTCGTGCTGGCGGGTGCGTACTGGCAACGCACGGACGATCTCGCCTTCATCGAGGAGATCTGGCCGAACATCTGCGCCGCGCTGACGTGGATGGATCGCTACGGCGATCGGGACGGTGACGGGTTCATCGAGTACCAGCGCCGCTCGCCGCACGGCCTGCTGCAGCAGGGATGGAAGGACTCGAGCGATTCGGTGTTCCACGCCGACGGGCGTCTCGCGGAGGGACCGATCGCGCTGTGCGAGGTTCAGGCTTATGCGTACGCCGCGCGCCTCGCGGCGGCGGGGCTCGCGCAGGCGCTCGGGCGTGACGAGATGGCGCGGACTCTGCGGGAACAGGCGCACGCGCTGCGGGACCGCTTCCGGGCGCGGTTCTGGTGCCCGGATCTCGGCACGTATGCGCTGGCGCTGGACGGCTACAAGGAGCCGTGCCGGGTGCGCACTTCGAATGCGGGCCACTGCCTCCTGTCAGGCATCGCCGCGCCGGAGCACGCGCAGTCGATCGCGCGGCTGTTGGGTCAGGAAACCTTCTTCACCGGCTGGGGTGTGCGCACGCTGGCTGACCGGGAGGCCCGCTACAACCCCATGGCGTATCACAACGGCTCGGTATGGCCGCACGACAACGCGGTGATCGCCGCGGGCCTGTGCGCCTCCCCCGCGAAGGATCTCCCTGTCAGGATCCTGTCGGCGCAGCTCGACGCCTCGACGTACTTCGAGTCGAGCCGGCTGCCGGAGCTTTTCTGCGGCTTCCGCCGCCGCGAGGGCAAGGCCCCCACCGGCTATCCGGTGGCCTGCTCGCCGCAGGCCTGGTCGGCGGCCGCCGTCTTCTCGATGCTGCAGTCGTGCCTCGGTCTGGTGATCGATGCGGCCGCGCGCCAGATCGCCTTCCGCTACCCGCAGCTGCCACCGAGGATCGAGCGCGTATCCCTTCGCAACCTGACGGTCGGAGACGGCTCCGTGGATCTGACGCTGTACCGCTTTTCCGGGGCCGTCGGCCTCAACGTCGACCGGCGCTCCGGCAGGCTCGATGTCGCGATGCTGACCTGAGGGGGAAAAAAAATTTGCGCCGCGCGCGCAATCAAGCGCGTCGCGGCGCACAAGTTAAGCGAACACCGGGGAAGTTGTTCGCAGTTCCGCGGCGTCACCTCACAGCAGGCGGCGCCTGCGACGGCAGAAGCAAGGCCCATGCCAGGCGATATTACCCCGTGAAAACAAATGGTTATGCGTGCGCGAGAGGCACGGGCGGGGTGACGTGATTTGTCAGGTTATGACCGCCGTCCGCCGCTTACGGCAACGGAAGGCAGCCCTGCGATCTTTCCGCGAGCTGACGACAGAGCCGCCGCGCCGCGGCCCGATCCGCGACGCTCACTTCCAACCGGTACAGCCGCCGTCCTGACACCGACACGGGCACGACTCGGGGAGTGAGTCCCCGCAGCTGCGGCCGGAACCTGGATGAGAGCCTGCTCCAGGCCATGTTGGCGTTGCCGGCGCTGCTGAAGGCGCCGAGCTGCACGGTGGAGCGCCCGGAAGCGGTGCTCGAAGCTGCCGTTGCGGCGCGCTTGCCGGACGGTGAGGCGCCGGCCGGCCCGGAGGAGGCGGAGCCCGGCATGGCCGGACCGACCGACGGGCTCCCGGAGACTGCCTCCGGGCCATGCGGGACGGCTCCGCCCGCGCCCGTCGTCCCGCGGGTCAACGACAGGCTCTCCATGCGGATGCGCGCTTCCTGAGACCAGGAGCCGCCCGGGTACTTCGCGAGATACTGCTGATACGCGGCCGCGGTGTTGGCCCGTGTCGCCTGCTGCCACGCGGCCTCCTCGGTCAGTTGCGCAATGCGCTGGCGTGCGACACCCGCCAGCTCGCTGTCGGGGTGGCGC
>DASZYK010000189.1:0-2908 GCA_035545455.1 Steroidobacteraceae bacterium | reverse complement strand
CCGATTACAGCGCCCACCGCTTCGATCCGGGTCACCGCAGCGACCCGAAGGCGGCGCTCGCCGGCGCTCCCCCCGACGCCCGACCGCGCGTGCTGCTGGCGCATCAGCCCCGCACCGCGGCAGCCGCGGCAGACGCAGGCTATGACCTGCAGCTGTCGGGCCACACGCACGGCGGGCAATTCTGGCCGTGGAATCTCTTCGTGCGGCTGCAACAGCCCTTCACCGCTGGCCTCAACCGGCTGGGAATACTCTGGGTCTACACGAGCCGCGGCAGCGGATACTGGGGACCGCCCAAGCGACTGGGTGTGCCATCGGAGATCGCCCGCGTTCGGCTGGTGGCGGCGCCGCGGAGCTGAGACAATCTTTCCGCCGCGGCGCGCCCGCCGCGGTTCCGGTGATTCCGGGCAATACCGACGATGGCGAGCCCCGTGCTCGCGCGCGAAGAGCACACGAAGGCCATGTCTCCGGTCGTTGACCTCGCGGAATACGCCGCTTCCTTCGCGGTCGACAGCGACTCCGCCATCGCAGTGGCGCGGCAATGTCTGCTCGAGTCCCTCGCCTGCGGCTTCGAGACGATCTCCGCGCCGCAGCGGGCATCGCTCGTGGGCCCGATCGTCCCGGGCGCGGTCATGCCGGGCGGAGCGCGAGTGCCCGGCACGTCGCTCGAGCTCGATCCCGCGCAGGCCGCTTTCTGCCTCGGCCTGATGCTCTGCCGCGCGGCAGGCGGCGATGACTGGCTGGCGCCGGATCACGCACACATCGCAGATCCGGTCGGGGCCATCCTGGCGGTCGCGGACTATCAGGCGCGCAGAGCCGCCATGGAGGGCAAGCCGCCGCCCAAGGTGCGCGACGTGCTGGGCGCGATCGTCAAGGCGCTGGAGATCCAGGCCCTGCTCGCCGCCCGCGACGGCGATCGCCCGACTGAGGCCGCGGCCATCCGCCTCGCGCGAATTGCTGCCGCCGCCATCGTGACCGCCCAGCTCGGCGGCACTCCGGCGCAGATCATCAGCACCGTCGGCTACGCGTGCCGCGACGAGGGCATTGCGAACGGCGCGGACGAGCTTCACGCGTCGCGATCGGGAGACTGGGTCACTGCCGATGCGATCAGCCGCACGGTCCGTCATGCGTGCCGGGTCGTGGCCGCCGGCGGCTCGGGACTGCCGACATCGCTCGACCTCGAGGCCGGGCGCGTTGACCGCGAGCTCTTCGGCAATCCGCGAGCCGCCGCGCAGCGCCTGGGCAGCGTGTTCGCCGATCGGGTCGCGTGCAGCCGCAAGCCCCTGGCTGCCGCCGTCCTCATGTTGAGATTCCAGGCGGCCGTCGACGGGTACTTCCCGGCGCGTCAGGCCGAGCGCATCAAGACGCTCTTCGCGGCGCGCGAGCGCTTCGACGACCTGCCATTCAACGAGATGATGGCGGCGCTGGTGACCAACGGCAAGCGTTGATGTCTTCCCCTGAAGTGAGGGGACTTCAAGGCAGCCGGGCGCCGCGACTCTTCGGGCCGTCTTCCGGGAATTGATCTACCGCGGCTCGGCGAGCATCCGGGGAAGTTGAGCGTCACCGGGCGCGGCTCCCGGCTCGA
The DNA here is from genome assembly GCA_035545455.1 of Steroidobacteraceae bacterium. Lineage (GTDB taxonomy): Bacteria > Pseudomonadota > Gammaproteobacteria > Steroidobacterales > Steroidobacteraceae > 13-2-20CM-66-19. Next base: position 1,326 of record DASZYK010000189.1, on the reverse strand, counting down.
GCTCGGCGCGAAGGCGCGGCAGCCCTTCGGGATGGTGGCGCTGCAGATAGGCGATCAGCCCCTCGCGCACCCGGCAGCGCAGGTCCCACGCCTTGCCCGAATCTACCGCGCTCACGAGCGCGCGGATCTGCATGGCGCGCTCGCTCGCATCGACGACCTGAAGCAGCACCAGCCGCCCGTCCCACTCCGGCGCCGCCTTGCAGAGCCGCTCGAGCTCCGCCCGCAGCGGCGCGAGCGGCACCTGGAAGTCGACCCAGAGCAGCACCGTGCCGAGCAGCTCCGCGCTGCTGCGCGTCCAGTTCTGGAACGGATTCTCGATGATCCACTGCAGCGGCACGACCATGCGCCGCTCGTCCCAGATCTTGACGACGACGTAGGTCGAGGTGATCTCCTCCACCCGCCCCCATTCGCCCTCGATGATGACCACATCATCGAGACGGATCGGCTGCGAGAGCGCGAGCTGCAGGCCGGCGATCAGGTTGGAGAGCACCGGACGGGCCGCGACACCGGCCGCGATGCCCGCGATGCCCGCCGAGGCGAGCAGCCCCGCGCCGATTTCGCGCACGCTGGGAAAGAGCATGAGCGCGCTCGCGACGCCGATGATCACGACGACCATGACGATCACGCGCGTGAGCACGCTCGCCTGAGTCTGCAGACGGCGCGCCGCGAGATTGTCGGTGACGTTGACGGGATGAGCGCGCACGACGGCTTCGGCGAAGCCGGTAATGGCACGGATCGCGGTCCAGGTGACGGCGAAGGTGAGCAGCAGGGCGGTCAGGAGCCGCAGATACTGAATGCCGGGAAGCGCCGGCCCTTGCGCCTCCCAGACGAGCTGCAGAGCAAACACGGGGACGAGAAGCCGGGTCGGCCGCGCGATGTACTGCACGACGGTCGACACATGCACACTGAAGGCGACGAGGCGTCTGACGATCGGCAGAAAGACGGCGTGCAGCAGCAGCCCCGAGGCCACCGCGGCCACCGCGCTCAGCGCGGTGGCCAGCCACGGATTGGAGGTGAGCTGAAAGTAGCTGCTGATGATCACTTCACCCGGGTCAGTCTGTCGAGGCCGCCCATGTACGGCCGCAGGGCCGGCGGCACCGTCACCGTGCCGTCGGCGTTCTGATAATTCTCGAGCACCGCCACCAGCGTGCGCCCGACCGCGAGGCCGGAGCCGTTCAGCGTATGCACCGGCTCCGGCCTGCCGCCCTCTGGATTGCGCCAGCGCGCCTGCATGCGCCGCGCCTGGAACGCCTCGAAGTTGCTGCAGGAGGAGATCTCCCGGAAGCGCCGCTGCGAGGGCAGCCAGACTTCGATGTCGTACGTCTT
>DASZYK010000188.1:0-14773 GCA_035545455.1 Steroidobacteraceae bacterium | reverse complement strand
TCCGACCAGACGTTTCTTCATGCGCTCGATCGGGCATTTGGCCTTCACCGCCTCGAGCTCTTCCCGGCTTCGGTACCGCTGCGCATCTCCTACAAAGTGCCCCGCCATGCGATGGGTCATGCACTCCAGCAAATACGGCCCCTCTGCGCTCCGCACGCACCCTGTCGCCTCGCCGGCCGCCTCGAACACGGCGGGCAGATCGTTCCCGTCCACCGTCGCAGCGGGCATGCCGTACGGAGCCGCGAAAGCGCGCACGGACCCGACGGTCGAGTGTTCCTCGCGGCTGGTGAATTCCGCGTAGCCGTTGTTCTCGCATACGAAGAGCACGGGCAGCTTCCAGAGGACCGACAGATTCACGGTCTCGTGGAAGATCCCCGCACCCGTGGCGCCGTCGCCGAAGAAGACGACGCTGATCGCGTCCTTCCCCCGAGCTTGCGCCGCCCAAGCGGCGCCCGCGGCGAGCGGCAGGTTTCCGCCCACCACGCCGGTCGCGCCCAGCACGCCGTTGGCCTTATCGACCAGATGCATCGAGCCGCCATAGCCGCGGCAGAGACCTGCTGACCGGCCCATGATCTCCGCGAGCATCGCCCGGGGCTCGCTGCCCTTGGCGAGCACGTGACCGTGGCCGCGATGGCTCGTGAACAGCGCATCGTCACGAGCGAGATGTGCGCACACGCCGACGGCGACCGCCTCCTGACCGGTGGACAGATGCGGAAACCCGGGCACCTCGCCCGCCGCCGCGAGTCTCTGCACTTCTGCCTCGAATGCGCGGATGCGCCACAGCTGGGCGAACATGCGCTTCCATTCCTCGACGCCCGAGGCGGCGGTATCGGTCACGGGGCGCATCCGGCGCGCTCGGGACTCATGCGGTCTCGCGAGCGCACCCGCGGCGCAGTCTCCCGCAGCCCGAGAGCGAGCACGCCGGCGGCGACCGTGAGCGCAATCATGATCCACAGCGGAGCCTGCAATCCGAATCGGTCCGCGGCATAGCCGGCGACTGTCGGCGCAAGCGCGCCGCCGATCACCTCTCCAGTGCCCATGCAGATTCCCATCACGGTGGCAGCATGCAGGGGATCCACGCTCTCGGAGGGAACCGTCGCCATCAGAAGCGGCAGCACGCCGACGAGTCCCCAGCCGACGAAGAAAAATCCCGCCAGCCCCCACGCCGAGCCCGCGAAGTACATCGCGGCGAGCGGCAGAGCGATGCCGATCAGCGGCATGGCGACCATGAGCGGTCGGCGCCCGAGTCTGTCCGAAAGGGCCGAGATGACGAACGCGCCCACGGTGGCCGAGATGCCGAGCGTACCCATGAGCCAGCCCATGGTGCCGGCATCGAAGCCTCTGACCCGCGTGAGATACAAAGGCATGAAGGCCCAGCAAACCACCAGGTAGGAGACCAGCAGCACGCCCATGAAGGCGCAAATGAGTACGTTGCGCTCCTCGAAAGCCTCGAGCAAAGTGAGCGAGGCCTTCGAATCCGGGTTCGCGGCCGGTGGCGGTGGCGCCTCGCGCAACAGCCTCCACATGAGCAGGGCCGCCGCCAGTCCCGGCACGCCGGCGAGAAAGAACGCGTGCCGCCAACCGTATGTCGTCGCGACGCCGACCAACAGCACCGGTGCCACGAAGCTGCCCAGCAGGTTCGATCCGAAGTTCTGGGTCACGCCCATGGCCAGACCCCGCCGCTCGGGCCGGATTTCCGCGGCGATCAGGGTCTGGCTGACCGGCATGACGCCACCCTCGGCCACGCCCATGAGCAATCTCGCCCCGAGCAGCCAGACGAAGGATGCGGCGAGCCCGGAAAGAAACGAGCAGACCGAGAAGGCGAGCGTCGCGACGATCAACAGGCCCTTGCGGCTGCCGGTGCGGTCCGAAACCATGCCGACTGCGAACGCGGCCAGTGCCCATGTGAATGACAGTCCGCTGGCGAGTATCCCGACTTCCGTGTTACTCAGCCCCAGCTCGGGCTGCACGAAGGGCATCAGGAAGTTGAGCGCGTTGCGATCGAAGAAGACGATGCCGAAATTGACGCTGAGGAGCGCAACGAGCGTCAGCTTGTAGCCGGCGCGGCGATCGTTTTCAATGAGGCCGGCGCCGGCGGTCATGCAACCTCCTCGTGACGGACCGCGCTCATGTCCGCGGCCCGGTCTCGAGGCGCAGCAACGGCTGCCCGTACTCGACCATGCCGCCGTCCTGAGCGAGGATCTCGAGCACCCGACCGCGCGCGCCGGCGCGTACGGTATTCATCAGCTTCATGACCTCGATGATCCCGATGATGGTGTCCTCCACCACGTCCGAGCCGATTTCCACGAACGGCGGTGCGCCGGGTTTCGGAGCCCTGTAGAACGTGCCGAGCATGGGTGCGGTGACCGTATGCCGATTCGGCAGTGATTCGTCCGGAGGCGGGCTCCCGCGAACCGGGAGCGCGCGCTCGCCGGGCTGAGCGGCACCACCCTGCTCACCGGCCGGCTGCGGGTCGACAGTGGATTCGTGCGCTCTTCCCGCCGGGCCAAAGGCGGGCCCGCCGCCTTGCAGCGGCGTCGCGCCGTGGCGCCGCACTGTCAGCTTCAGTCCGTCGGTCTCGAGATACAGCTCGTCGAAATCCGACTCTTCGAGCAGCCGCGTGATCTCCGCGACATCCTTCGCCGTGAGCGTCACTTTCTCCCTCCGAAGATCGACATGACATGCGCAAAAGGATTCTGGGCCGCGCTCGCGACGGGCGAGGATTCCTTCGCGGACCAGACCGTCTCCGGCCGGCTCTGCAGCAGCAGCACCTCGCCGCTCACCCGGTCGATCGCCCATTCGATGTCCTGGGGACAGCCGTAGTGACGCTCCACCCTGCGCGCGATGCTGCGCAGGGCTTGCAGCTCCTCGTCCCGCAGGCATGGAGCACGGCGCGATGCGTCCTCCACCGGCCGGACCTCGATGCCGCCGCCGGCCGCCGGCGCGTGGCGGATGGCCTTGTCGGAAATCTCCCGCACCGTGATCTCACCGGTGATCTTGCCGAGCACCCACCGGTCGGGGGTCACCTCACCGCCCACGACGGCCGATCCCAGCCCCCACGCGCCCTCGATGGTGATGACCGACCGGTCGCCCGTCGTCGGGCTGCGGGTGAACATCACTCCCGCCGCGCGGGCATCGACCATGGCCTGCACCACGACCCCCATCGCCACGCCGTGCTCCGGGAGAGCCCGCTTGCGCCGATAGCTGACCGACTCGACCGAGTAGAGGCTCGCCCAGCAGCTGCGGACTCTGCCGAGCGTCTGATTCAGGTCCTGCACCCACAGGTAGGTGTCCTGCAGACCCGCGAAGCTGGCATCGATCGCATCCTCCGTGGTCGCCGAAGAGCGCACGGCGACCGGCATGTCCTGCGAGCCGCAGAGCTGCGCGTGCGCGCGCTCGATCTGCTGCTCGAGCTCCGGCGGCAGGGGCGCCTCCTCCAGGCGGCTGCGAACGGCCGCGCAGCACTCGGCGATGGCGGACAGGTCCTCGGCGCTCAGGGATGAGATCCGCTCCCGCACGGGCCATTCGGCCTCGATCGTCTCGAGGAAGCGCTCGAACGCCGCGGTCCTCACGACGAACCCGGGCGGCACCGCGATGCCGGCGCGTTGCAGCTCCCCGAGGCTTCCTCCCTTGCCGCCGACGTGCGGCCGGTCCTCGAGCCCGAGATCGGCGAACCAGCTGATGTGCTCCATGGCTCAGAGCAGCGTGACGATGCCCCGGCCGCCGTCGACCCGCACGCGCTGTCCGTCCCGGATGCGCGAGGTCGCGGTACCCGTGCCCACCACCGCCGGCAGGCCGAACTCGCGCGCGACGATGGCGGCGTGACTCATCGAGCCGCCGATGTCCGATACCGCGCCCGCGATCTTCTGGAAGATCGGCGCCCAGGTTGGATTCGTGATCTGACACACCAGGATGTCGCCAGTCTGCAGCCGGCCGATCTCCTCCACCGACTTCACGACGCGCGCCGTTCCCTCCACGACGCCGCTCGATGCGGCGAATCCGCGGATCTCGTTGCCCGTCTCCTCGCTTCCGGCCTTGAGCCAGGTGTCCAGGCTCTCGCGTGTGATGCCCCAGAGCATGACGATCGCCGGGTCGTCGATGACCTCCGGCACCGGTCCGAGGGCGGGCGGGGTCCCGTGCTTCGCCCACTCGGCGATGGCCGCGCGCCGCTCGGCGACGAGCGCGGGCCAGTGCGCGGGTCCCCGCGGGGCCGAGCCCGTCGACCACGCGTTCATCAGGTCGATGATCGCCGACTCGAGCTCGTAATGCGTGAGCTGAAAGACGTCCTCCGCGTCGCCGAAGAATCCGTGGGCGGCCAGCAGCGCGCCGAACTCGCGGATCTTGTTGAAGAAGAGGTTCGTGTACCAGTGCTCGCAATAGAACTTGTGTCCCTCGACATAGGGGAACACCCGGTGCGCGAGCGCGATCATCTGGTCGTACGCGGCGCGTTCCTCGTCGGTGCCCAGGAGCTCGCGGTAATCGGCGATGAGCTGCCGCCGCTCCTCCTGGAGCTTCTCGTACGGGCGCTCCAGCGCCTCGCCCGCCTTGAGCCGGGCGATGTATCCCGGCAGGCCCGCGAGGGGCATCGACAGGTCGTCGTTCCAGGAGCGGTGATAGTGGTAGAAGCCGTCGCCCACGTTGATGTTGAACCAGGGATCCCGGGACGCCGCCAGCTCGCGCAGCCACTCCTCCCCCGGAGGCCCCGCCTGCTCGAGCGAGCGGATGAGGGCCTCCGCCGGCAGCCCGTCCGTGAACTTGCCGTCCACCCCCAGCTCCACCGCACGGCGGGCGAGGCGCCGCAGCTCATCGTCGGGGCGGAAGATCTCGGCCTCTATGCCCGCGACCATGCGGGCCACGGTCTGGTCCGGGATCTCCGGGAAGGCCTTCTTGCAGAAGGCGAAGAAGGTGAGATAGGCACCGTAGCCGAGCAGCAGGAACTCGAAGTGGTGGTGCCACATCCGGAAATACCCCTCGAGCGTGCGCTGGTACGTCTCGAGGAGATAATGGTTGGAGGCGATGCCGCGCCCGGCGTGCACGTGCTCCAGCGGCTCGAATTCCGGCAACGCGGGTTTCGGCAGCGCCTGCGCCTCGCGGATGAGCGCGAGCATCTTGCGCTTCCACTGCGCGTAGAGCGTCTCCCAGTTCTCGTAGTAGTAGAAGGCGCGCTTGTGGAACTCCGCGGTGCGGCGCGCGATCTCGCCGGGATCGCTGACGGCGTTGCCGCCGATATAGACCCGGCCGTTGATGATCCGGTGGTCGATCCCCAGCGTCGTCGGCAGGCAGTGCACCCGGGTGTTGGCCGCGCCGAGCGCGCAATAGGCGGCCTCCGCCGTCACCATGTCGAAGCAGGACATGGGCTCGGGGAAATGCATGGAGTTGTAGAACCAGAACCGCTGGTCGTCGCCGGGGCCGAACTGCACGGTGTACGGATAGGCCGCCTGAGCCCGCTCGGTGCCTGCAACCACCTCGAGCGAGCTCGGCAGCGGGAAGCCCTTCGGCGGCTCTTGCCTGCTCATGCCTGCCCCCAGGCGCCAAAGGCCGTGGCCTGGCGCCGACCTGTTCGATTCGCTCCCGGCAATCTAGCCCCGGGGTGGGCAATGCGCGCGGACGAGAGTGCAAGGGCCTCGGCCCACAGCGCAATGACGTGAAACCAGGAGCAGCTAGGAGCGCATCGCTCCCGTGATCTCGCCCGCCACTTCCTCGAGCTGGGCGCGCAGCCAGGCGTGCGCCGGGTCCTGCTGGTGGCGGCGGTGCCATACGACGTACATCGACACTTCGGGCGTGCTCAATGGCAGCGTCGCGATCCCGAAGTCCCCGAGCGCTCCAAGGCGCAGGAGCGAGGGCAGGCTCGCCAGCATGTCGGTGCCGCGCAGGAAGGCGGCGATTCCGCCGAAATTGGGCACGGCCACCCCGACGATGCGCGACAGCCCGCGCGCTTCCAGCATCTCGTCGAACTCCAGCCGCCGGCCGTCCTCGTACGCGACGGTGACATGGCGGGCGGCGAGATACTCTTCCAGCGTCACGGGTGCGCCACGCTCGCGGGGATCGAAGAAGCAGACGTAGCGATCGGTGAGCAGGCGCTTCTGCAGGATGTCCGACCCGTCCGGCGGACGGGGCGTGATGATCAGATCGCAACGCCCTTCGCGCAGCATGTCGGCGGTGGGCGCCCGCGAAGGGATGACGATCAGGCGCAGGCTCTTCAGCTGCGCCGTCAGGCGCCGCTGCAGCGACGGCAACAGCAGGTCACGCTGGAAGTCGTTGGCCGCGACGGTCAGCACCAGCTCGGTGTCCTTCGGGGCGAACTGCGGACGTCGGCCCAACCGCTCGAGACCCTCGAGGAGTTGCCGCGCGGGCGCGGCCAATGCCTCGGCCCGGCTGGTGGCGGCGATGCCGCGGCCCGATTTGACGAAGAGAGGATCCCCCAGCACCTCGCGCAACCGCTCGAGGGCGTGGCTCACCGCCGATTGCGTGAGCCCCAGCCGGTCCGCCGCCGCGGTGACCGATCCCGTCTCCAGCACGGCCAGGAAAGTCCGCAGCATGCGGCCATCGATCTCGAGCAGATGCGCCGGCGGGGAATGGGGGTCACTCATGGCTCACGCCCACCGCCCCGCTTCAGCGGCTGCAAGGCGGCGAACGCAGACATTCTGGCACATCGGCGGGGCGTACCGCCCTTGCCGTTGCAGAATGGGCTGCCGCCGCGTGGCATCTCCGCGGGCGCAATCCGGCCGCGGGTACCGTGTGCGCTCAGGCGGCCCGACGCTCCATGAGCATCAACCCGGCCGCGGTGTTGGAGATGGGGATGTGGTAGTTGGAGTGGACGGTGGCGGCCGTGCCGCCGAGGGCGCCGCGGGCGGCGAGCCACATGAGCAGCTCGATGCCCTGCGTGCCGGTGAGCTCGACCAGCTCGGCAATGGAGCGCCGCGCCGCCCACAGCGGATCCCCGGGCAGCCTTTCCATGAACTGGGTGTCGAAAGCCTTGTTGATGAATCCGGCGCGCTCACCGTCCAGCTGATGGCTGAGGCCGCCGGTGCCGATCACGACCACCCGCACGTCCTCCGGGTAGGACTCGATCGCGCGCCCGACCGCCTGGCCGAGGCTGTAGCAGCGCAGGGCCGACGGAAGCGGATGCTGTACCGTGTTGATGCACACCGGGACCGTCCGTACCGGCCACGCTCCGTTGCCCGGCCAGAGCAGCGCCATCGGGATGGTGAAGGCGTGATCGACCAGCATCTCCTGACAGGTGGTGATGTCGAACTCCGCATCCACCAGCCGCTCGATCAGATGCCAGGAGAGCCGCGGATCCCCCGGGAAGGGCGGCAGAGTTGGAATGCCCCAGCCCTCGTCGGCATTGCGGTAGAGCGGCGCCGCGCCGAGCGCGAACGTCGGCATCTTGTCGAGAAAGAAATTGAGCCCGTGATCGTTGTAGAACACCACCGCGACGTCCGGCCGGGTCTTCGCGAGCCACCGGTGCACCGGCGGATAGCCGTCGAAAAACGGCTTCCAGTACGGGTCCTCGTGCAGATTGCGGGCGATGGCCTTGCCGATCGCGGGGATGTGCGAGGTGGTGATGGCGCCGACGATCCTGGCCATGGCTCACCTCCCCGCCGCGACGAGCTTGGCCTTGAAGGCATCCTTGGTCATGCCGGTCTGCTGCGCGCCCAGGTCCTGCACGTCGAGGCCCAGGATCCCGGCGAGCTTCGCCAGGTAGTAGACATTGCCGCCCGCGGCGATCAGGGCCAGCACGTCGCGCCGGCGGATCGCCTCGCGCTGCTCGGCGCTCACGCCGTAGCGCGCGCAATAGGCATTCTCGTCCCGCTTGAACTCGTCGCGATTGGCCGCGGAATTGAAGGAGTAGCACATCTTGTTGAGGGCATAGCCCTTCATCGCCTGCACGCCGTCGAAGAGGGTGGTGCCGGGAATGGCGGGCAGTGGCCGCAGCATGGGAATCTTCCTCGGGTCGATGACGAATCTCGGTCCGAGTATCCACGCTCCCCTTCAGGGATAAACCCCTCGGCGCTCATTCATGGCATGAGGCTCGTCGATCGGTCGAGGTCAGATCTCGTCGATCGCCGCGCGGGCGAGCGCCTGGCTGCCGCAGCGGATCGCGGTCTCGTGCGCGTGCATCCGCGGCAGAATCTGCGCCGCATAGAACGTTGCGGTATCGATAATCCCCTGAGCATGGGATCCGCAAGGACCCGCCAGCGCCGCCGCGGCCGACAAGGCCCATTGCCAGCCGCCCGCCAGCGCCCCGAGCGCATGGAGGAAGTGATGCGCCGCGGCACCCACCAGATCGGGCTCGCTGCCGTGCCGCTCCATGATGCTGTTCGCGAGCTGCAGCACGCGGCCGCCGCCATCGAGCAGCTGTGCCCGCAGAAACCCCAGCGCATGAGGCGGCGGCGGCAATTTCCGCGCGTCCTGGGCGACATTCCCGATGAGCTCGGCCAAGGCGAGCCCGCCGCCGCGGATCACCTTCCGCGCCAGCAGATCCTGCGCCTGGATGTAATTGGTGCCCTCGAAGATCGGACCGATGCGCGCGTCCCTGTAGATCTGAGAGATCTCGGCGTCATCGATGTATCCCGCTCCGCCATGGACCTGCACGCCGAGTGACGCCACTTCCACCGCGACCTCGCTGCACCATGCTTTGACGACCGGCGTCAGCAGATCGACGCGCTGCGCGGCCCTTGCGCGCGCAGCCTGATCCGAGCCATGCCGGGACACGTCCAATGTCGCGGCGGCAGTGTATGCAAGGCAACGGGATGCGTGCGTCAGCGCTTTCATCGTCAGCAGCATCCGGCGCACGTCCGCGTGCCGGATGATGGCGCGAGGATGGCCAGCGGCGTCATGGCCCTGAATGCGTTCGCGCGCATGCCCGCGCGCCAGCTGCAGAGCACGCTCCGACAGGCCCAGCGAATGCAGTCCGACACCGAGCCGCATGTGATTCATCGTGGTGAACATGCAGACGAGTCCTTCGTGCAGCCGGCCGACGAGCCAGCCGCGGGCGCCCTCGCGCTCCCCGAGCGCCATGACGCACGTGGGGCTCGCCCGGATGCCCATTTTGTGCTCGAGCGACACGGCCTGGATGTCGTTTTGCCGCAGCCCGCCGCTCGTCGGAAACTTCTTGGGCACCAGAAAGAGCGAGATGCCCTTGAGTCCGGACGGTGCATCCGGCGCACGTGCGAGGACGAAATGCACGATGTTGTCGGTCAGATCGTGATCGCCCCAGGAGATGAAGATCTTGCGGCCGTACAGCCGCCACGCGTCGCCGTCAGGCTCGGCGCGGGTGCGCAGGAGCGACAGGTCCGAGCCGGCCTGCGGCTCCGTCAGGCACATCGTGGCGGTCCACTCGCCGCCTGCGAGGCGGGCGGCGTACTGCTCGATCAACGCGTGACTCGCATGCGCCCGCATCATCTCGAGCGCGCCGACCGCGAGCTCCGGGCACATGGCGAACGACAGGTTCGCGCCCGCCCACATCTCGGTCACCGCCGCAGCGATCAGCATCGGCAGGCCCTGCCCTCCGTGCTCCGTTGCCGCGCAAAGCGATACCCAGCCGTCCTGGCGGAATCGTCCATACGCTTCCACGAACCCCGGTGGCGTGACCACCCCGTGAGGTGCGAGGCGCGGCGGTGAACGGTCTGCGACGCCGTTGAGAGGTGAGAGCACTTCTCGCGCGAAGCGAGCCGCGCTCTCGAGCACGGGCTCGGCCAGCCCGTTCAGTGTCTCCTCGTAACCCGCGATGCCGCGCGCACCGGAGGCGTCCGCGGCCTGCGCGAGGGCGGCGCGCATCAGCGCAAGTGGCGCCTCGTAGGTCACCCCAGATGCAGGGCAGTGATCGCGTTCTCCTTGAGGATGAGCTCGTGCACCTCGGGCTTGAAGCCCGCGTCCTTGAAGTCGCTGATCCAGCGATCGGGACTGATCAGGGGAAAGTCCGAGCCGAACAGCATCTTGTGCTTGAGCTGCGAGTTGGCGTAGCGCACGAGCTGCGGCGGGAAGTACTTCGGCGACCAGCCCGAGAGGTCGATGTAGACGTTCGGCTTGTGCAGGCACACCGACAGGGCCTCGTCCTGCCACGGCCATGACGGATGGGCGATGATGACGGTCATGTCGGGGAAGTCGGCCGCGACGTCATCCAGATGGATGGGGTTCGAGTACTTCAGGCGCAGCCCGCCGCCGCCCGGCATGCCGGTGCCGATGCCGGAATGGCCGCTGTGGAAGATGGCCGGCAGCTTGTGCTCGGCGATGACTTCATACAGGGGGTATGCCATGCGGTCGTTGGGGAAGAACCCCTGCGTCGTGGGATGGAACTTGAACCCCTTGATGTCGTACTCCCCGAGCAGGCGCCGGGCCTCCCGCACGCCGAGCTTCCCCTTGTGCGGATCGATGCTCGCGAACGCGACCATGATGTCGCTGTTGTCACGCGCCGCCTCGGCGACCTCCTCGTTGGGAATCCGGCGGGCCCCGATCTCGCTCTCGGAGTCGACGGTGAACATCACGAGGCCGATCCGCCGCTCACGGTAATAGGCGATGGTCTCCGCGATGGTCGGCCGTTTGCCGGACTTGAAGTATTTCGACGCCGCATCCTCGTATTCCTTCCAGACCTCGTCCGCGGGCTGGCGGCAGGAGACTTCGGCGTGGGTGTGGACGTCGATGGCGACCAGGTCCTGTACGTTCATGATGTCTCCCGCAGGCGATGAAGGGCGGAGTCTGATCCGTTTCTCAGCGCAGTTGCGCCACGTGCTCGCGGCTCCAGTCGGCCAGTGTGCGTCCCTCGCCGACGAGCCGCGTCAGGAGCGGCGCCGGTTCCCAATGCATCGGACCGAACTGCGCCCGGTAGCGGAGCATGCCTTCGTGAAGGGTCTTCAGCCCGATCGTGTCGGCGTGGAACATCGGACCGCCGCGGTACCTCGGGAACCCATAGCCGGAGGTCCACACGACGTCGATATCGCTCGCCCGCAGCGCCACCCCCTCCTCGAGGATCCGCAGGCCCTCGTTCATGAGAGGATAGAGGCACCGCTCGATGATTTCCTCCTCGCCATGCTGCTTCTGCGGCACTCCAAGCCGCGCGGCATGCTCCCGCAGAATGCTCAGAGCCGCGGGATCGTCGTGCCGCGTGCGATCGCCGGGCACGTATTTGTAGTACCCGCTGCCGCTCTTCTGGCCGAGACGGCCGGCCGCATGGAGCGCGATGTCCGCCTGGTAGTAGGTCGGGTCCGGCGGATACTTGTCGGCATTCGACCTGTGCACATTGACGCCGACGTCGATACCGGCCATGTCGAACACGGCCAGTATGCCCATGGCCATCCCGAAGCTCTCGAGCGCGGAGTCGACCTGGCGGGGCGTCGCGCCCTCCAGCACCATGCGCTGCGCCTCCCGCGCATAGCCTTCCATCATGCGGTTGCCGATGAAGCCGTAACAGACCCTGGCGAGCACCGGAGTCTTGCGCAGCAGTTTCGCCAGGTCCATCGCCGCGCCGATGGTCTCGAGCGAGGTCCCGTCGGCGCGGACCACCTCGAGCAGCGGCATGACATGCGCCGGTGCGAAAAAATGCAGGCCGACCACGTCCGCGGGGCGGGTGGTCGCAGCGGCGATCTCATTGATGTCCAGGGTCGAGGTGTTGGTCGCCAGGATGGCACCGGGCCTGGCGGCCCGGTCGAGAGCGGCGAACACCTGCCGCTTGAGGTCCATCCTCTCGAAGACGGCTTCCACGACGACATCGGCGTCGCCGAGCGCCTCGTAACGGGTCGCCCCGCTGATCAGAGCCAGGCGCTTGTCGCGGTCCTGCTCGCTGATGCGTCCGCGCTTCACCATCGAGGCATACAGATCCGCGATCGACTTCCGTCCGCGGGCGACGGCGTCCTCGCTGACATCCAGCAGAGTCACGGGCACGCCGGCATTGGCGAAGGAGATGGCGATGCCGCCGCCCATGGTGCCGGCGCCGACGATGCCGGCGCGCCGGATCGGCCGCGGCGCGCCGGTCTGCAGGCCCGGGATCTTGCGGGTTTCCCTTTCCGCAAAGAACACGTGAATCAGCGCTTTCGCCTCCACGGTCGCCTTCGAGCGGTTGGCGATCTGCTCCTCGAGCAGCAGCCCCTCCTCGAAGGGAAGAGTGAGCGAGGCGGTCACCGCCTCGATGGCGCTGAAGGGCGCGACCCGGTGGGGAAACTGACTCTTCGCTTTGGCCTTCAGGCGCTCGATGATCTCCGGCGTGGCGCTCGCGGGGTCCACGGCGCGATCGCAGGTGCGCCGCGGTCCCTTGCCCGCATCGGCCAGCGCGCGTGCGTAGTCCGCGGCTGCTTCCGCCAGCGCGCCGTCGCTCACCTGATCGACGAACCCGAGCTCGAGCGCCTGCGCCGCATCCACGGGGCGGCCACCGAAGAGGAGCTCGAGTGTCTTCTCGACACCGATGAGACGAGGCATGCGTTGCGTACCACCGGCCCCGGGAATGATGCCGAGCGTCAGCTCCGGCAGCCCGAGCCGGGTCCCCGGAGCCGCGATGCGGTAATGGCAGGCCAGGGCCAGCTCGAGACCGCCGCCGAGAACGGTGCCGTGGAGCGCCGCGACGATGGGGATGCGGAACTGCTCCAGGCGCCGGAAGAGATCACGGTACTCCGCTTCCTTCGGCGGACCCGCGAACTCCCCGATGTCGGCGCCCGAGCAGAAGGTGCTCCCCTCGGCCGTCAGCACGATCGCACGGACGCCGCCCATGCCCTCGAGCCCGGTAAGCGCCTCCCTCAATCCGGCCCGGACGGCCGCGCTGATGACATTGACGGGAGGATTGCGGATCGTGACGACGGCAATGTCGCCCCTCCGGGAGAGCGAGACGATTTCCCGGCTCATCGCAGTTCGGCTCCTGGGATTGATGCGCGCATGGAAGTTCCTCAGATGGTTTCGAGCTTCTGCAGCAGATCGATGAGCTGCGAGCGGCCGGCCGCGCCCAGACGGCTCGCGATCTTCCTCTCGAGGCGCTCGTGCAACGCCAGGGCCCGGGAGACGACGTCGCGCCCGAGCGGGGTCAGCCGCAGGGTGTTCGAGCGGCGGTCCGCCGGCAGCACCTCGCGTATCGCGAGGCCCCGCGCCTCGAGATCGTGCAGGAGAGGCGTGAAGTTCGCGCGCAGGATGCCGAGCGCCGCGCAGATCTCCGACTGTGTCAGTCCCGGGTTGCAGGAGATCACCACCAGCACCGAGAGCTGGCCCGGCGACAGGCCGAGCTCACGCAGCGCGAGCTCGAACCCGGCGAGGACGCACAGCTGGGCCCGCCGCAACCGGTAGCCGACGAACTCGCCCAGGGGACCGAGGTCCACGGCTCTGGCTGCAGGCTGGGCGGCGCCGGCCGGGCGCGCCGCTTTGGCGCGGGAGTTGCGCATGCTCACGGGCACCTCACGACGGGTATGTATTTATTTATCATAAGTAATTCAGTGGCGCAACGGCCGGCGGGCGGAGACGCCTGCCGGGCACATTCCTCCCGCAGTGAAATCGCCATTCATCGCCGAGCGAAATCGACCGCCACTATTTCCATTCTCGATGCCTGCTATCTCAATTTTCGACTTCTGATTCCGCCGCGGACCCGCTAACGTTTCCGGGCCGTCGAGACCGGTCAGCCCTTCCGTGCGGGCCGCCGCGACCCCATCAAGAGCCCGATGAACCACAATCTCTGTCCCAGTGAGGCCGCTGCAGTCGGGGAGGAAGCCCTCCGCGAGATCAAGCGCGCCGTGGTCGATTTCGCGCGCGGCGCCTCGACCGAGATCTCGACCCACGACGAGAAGCTGCTGCAGGCCCTGGCGCAGCGGCTGCCCGCCGGCATGCCGCTATATGTCGCGCATACGCCGAAGTCCTCCCTCGAGGACGTGGTGCGGGTCGCGATCGAGGCTCGCGCCGCGGGGTTCGCCGCTTCGCCGCACCTCGTGGCCCGCAGACTGCCGAGCGAGCACGCGCTGAGAGACGCCCTGGCGCGCCTGCGCGCTCACGGGGTCGAGCAGGCGCTGTTGGTTGCCGGCGATCTCGATCGGCCGGTCGGACCCTTCCGCAGCACGCTCGACGTGATCGCCACCGGAGCTCTGCAGGAAGCGGGCTTGAAGCGTATCGGCGTAGCCGGACATCCCGAGGGGCACCCGGCGGTGGGACCCGCGGAGTTGCTTGCCGCGCTGCGCGCGAAGCAGGAATTCGCGGCACGCTCCGGCATCGCCGTGCACATCGTCACCCAGTTCGGCTTCAATCCCGCTGGTGTCTGCGCCTGGGACCGCATGCTCACCCAGGAAGGCATCACCCTGCCGGTGCACGTCGGCATGGCCGGACCCGCGCCCCTTGCGAAGCTGGTCAAGTTCGCCATCCAGTGCGGCATCGGCACCTCGATGAGCTCGCTCCTGAAGAACATGGGCGCCGTGGCCGGCCTGACCGGATTCGCCGCCGGGCCCGATGAGATGCTGCTCGGCCTCGTCCGGGGCTGCGCCCGTCATCCCGGCTCGCGCCTGATGCAACCGCACGTGTACTCGTTCGGGGGAGCCCTGGCCACGGCCGACTGGCTGCGCTCGGTCATGGACGGCGCCTTCGATCTGACACCGGATGGGCGGAAGTTCACCGTTCGTTCCTGAGCCGGCCGGCCGTCGCGCACCTCGCTGCAGAGCCTTCCATGTCCACCTCCACGAGCGAAAGGCCCCCCACGCGCGCGGAACATGCCGCCGCCCCGGTCGCATCCGCCGCGTCCGGCAACCCGCCCTTCTACATCCTGACGACCTCCTGTCCGGATACCACCGGCATCGTGGCCGCGGTCGCCGGATTT
>DASZYK010000187.1:0-3032 GCA_035545455.1 Steroidobacteraceae bacterium | reverse complement strand
CGCGGCCTCCCAGAAGAGCCGCGCGCGCGCGCGATCGGTCCGGCGCTGCAGCGCGGCGACCTCGGCGTCGATCTGCTGATTGCTCTGGTCCGCGATCTTGTCGGCCAGGGCGCTCAGGGTGGAGAACCGTTGCGACAGGCTTGCCGTGTCGGCAGCGGCGGTGGTCGCGGGCGTGGTCAACACCGCGGTTCGGATGGCCTGCTGCACAGCGGCTAGCTGGGTGAGCGTCTGACGCGTCGCTGGCGTGGCGTTCACGTAGAGTTTGGCGCGGGTGGCGGAGAAAGCCTGGTTCTCCTGCTCGTAGGAGTCGAGGAGCTTGGAGTCGTTGAGAACGTCGTAGAGGCGCGCGGTGCGCTCCAGGGATGCGATCTGGCTGAAGAGCTGCTGGCTCGCACGCGCGGCCGTGACGCCCTCGATGACGATCTTCTGGCCCCTCGTCGCCAGCGTCCGGATCTGCAGCGCGGCGGTAATGATCGCCACCAGCAGGGGCAGGGCGAGAAGTCCCAACCCGAAGAGCATCAGGCCGCTCAGGGACTTGGGGCGCACCCATTGCATTCTGTGAGATTCTACGCCCAAGGCTCTCGCAGCAGTCGCCTTTCCCAGGCGAGGGAGGTCCGCACGATGGTGTCCAGGTCATCGAGCCGGGGTTTCCAGCCGAGCTCCTGGCGGATGCGGTCGGCGCGGGCCACCAGGGCGGGCGGATCGCCGGCGCGCCGGGGCTCCTCCACGACGTTCAGGCGTGTCCCCGCCACCCGCTCCACGCTTCGCAGCACCTCGCGCACGCTGTAGCCATGACCATAGCCGACGTTGAGGACGGTCGAAGCGCCGCCCGCGCGCAGGTAGTCGAGCGCGTCCAGGTGCGCTGTCGCCAGGTCTTCCACATGAATGTAGTCGCGCACCCCCGTGCCGTCCGGCGTCGGGTAGTCGGTACCGAAAATGGACACCTGGGGGCGTTTCCCGACCGCCGCCTCGCAGGCCACCTTCACCAGCAGAGTCGCCTTGGGTGTCGCCTGCCCGATGCGGGCCTGGGAGTCGGAGCCCGCGACATTGAAGTAGCGCAGGGCGACGTGCTCGAGGTCGGAAGCCGCGGAGACATCGCGCAGCATCCACTCCGACATCAGCTTCGAAGTGCCGTAGGGGTTGATGGGGGCGGTGGGGCTGCTCTCCGCGGCCACTCCGTCCCCGGGGATGCCGTAGACCGCGGCCGTGGAGGAGAAGACGAAGTGCCTGATCCCGGCCTCCAGGCAGCATTGCAGGAGCGAGCGCGTGGAACAGGTGTTGTTGCCGTAGTATTTCAGCGGCTCCCGCACCGACTCCGGCACGATGGTGTAGGCCGCAAAGTGCATCACCGTATCGACGCCATGCTCGCGCAGCACCCGCAGCACCGTGTCGCGGTCGCCCACCTGGCCCACGACGAGCGGGGTATCGAGCACCGCCTGGCGAAAGCCCCGCGACAGGTCATCGAGCACGACGACCCGCTCGCCGCGCGCGCGAAGCTGGAGCACGACGTGACTGCCGATGTAGCCGGCGCCGCCGGTCACGAGGATGGTGGCCTGTTTCATGCAGAATGCGGGTACGTTTCGAGTGTGCGGGTGGGAGCCATAGCTGGCAGGCGATGATAAACAAAACGCGAAGCCGTCACCTGGCGCCTTTGTCGCCCGCGGAGAAGCCCTTCGCCGGGCTGTCCCCGGAGCGGGTGCTCGATGCGGCGAGCTCCGTGGGCCTCGACCCGGACGGGCGCCTGTTCGCGCTCAACAGCTACGAGAACCGGGTCTACCAGCTGGGCAGCGCCGAAGGCATGCTGGTCCTCAAGTTCTACCGCCCGGCGCGCTGGAGCGATGCGCAGATCCTCGAGGAGCATCAGTTCACGGCCGAGCTTGCCGCCGCGGAGCTGCCGGTCGCGGCGCCGGTCACGATCTCGGGGCAGACTCTCTTCCGGCATCGGGAGTTCCGCTTCGCGGCCTTCCCGTTCCTGCGGGGCTCGGCCCCGGAGCTCGATGCGCCCGAGGCCCGCCAGCTCCTCGGCCGCTCGCTGGCGCGGCTGCATCAGGTGGGCGCCCGCCGGCCCTTCGAGCGGCGGCCCGAGATCGGCGTCGAGCGGCTCGGCGTCGAGGCCCGGGCCATGGTCCTCGAGTCCGACCTGCTGCCGGAGGGCTTGCGGGAGCCCTACGCGACCGTGAGCGAGCACCTCCTCGAGCGCATCCTGCGCGTGTACGGGGAGGTCGGGCCCGTCGGCCGGCTGCGTCTGCACGGCGACTGCCACCTGGGCAACCTCCTCTGGAACGAGCGCGGCCCGGTCTTCGTCGACCTCGACGATTGCGCCATGGGACCGCGGATTCAGGACCTCTGGATGCTGCTTTCCGGCCCGCCCGCCGATCAGCAGGGCCAGTGGGCGGCGCTCCTCGAGGGCTACCAGCAGTTCGCCGATTTCGATTTCCGGGAGCTCAGGCTCGTCGAGCCCCTGCGGGCGCTGCGCATGCTCCACCATGCCGCCTGGGTCTGTCACCGCTGGCCCGACCCGGCTTTCCCCCGCGCCTTTCCCTGGTTCGGGGAGAACCGGTACTGGGAGGGGTACATCGGCGACCTGCGCGAGCAGCTGGCGGCCATCGATGAGCCGCCGCTCCTGGCTCTTTGAGGCGCAGGAGTGCGGCGAATCACGAAAATTCACCCGGCCCCGTGCGCAGGCCACCTCCGCCGCGCTATTGTCAAACTCCAGTCGCTTGTGCGCGCAACCATGCGGATAGTGAGAATAATTTCCGCTCTGCGTCGGGGGTCTCCGGCCGCGGCCGTCTGCCTGCTGGCCGCCTGCGGGTATTTCGGCGGCTCACAGCCGGTGCAGCCGCCGCACCCCCCGCCGGCCAAGACCCATGCCTCGGAGCCCGTGGACCCGGCGGCAAAGGTCCTGGCCGGCATGGTCGACGCCGTGGGGCCGAGCGCCACCCAGGCCCCGGTCGACCTCAGGTTCTCCATCCGCAACCGGCCTCAGGTCGGCCAGGACGATGAGATCGACTATGCGCTGATCCCGCGGGTCG
>DASZYK010000186.1:0-2689 GCA_035545455.1 Steroidobacteraceae bacterium | reverse complement strand
CGTGATAGCCCTCGGCGGCATTGTCCATGCCGAGCTTCCAGTTGGCCGCCCAGTCGTACTGCTCCGTCTCGAACCGGTCAGGGCAGACATCGCTCACATGCGCGAGGTCGTCGTAGAGCTCGCCGAGGAAATCGCGCAGCGACGGCCCGCTTTTGCTCATACGCACGAAGACGAAGTGGCCGACGGTGTCGAGCGCGTAGGATTGGAGCGCCAGCGCCCGGCGGTCTGCCTCATCGAGGCCGAAGCACTGCTTGTTGAGCGGGATGCCGATCGGCGCGCCGTCGGCGCCGAAGGTCCAGCCATGATAGGGGCATTGCAGGACGCGGTTGCCCTGCCGCGCGCAATGGATGCGCGAGAAACGGTGGGTGCAGACGTTGCGGAACGCCTTGAGCTCGCCGTGGAAATTCTGGACCACGATGCCGCGGTGCCCGATCTCCGCCGTGATGAAGTCGTTGTGATTTCGCAGGTCTTGCGTGAAGCCGACGCAGAGCCAGGAGGGCTTGAAGACGCGCTCGATCTCGGCATCGAGCACATCCGGGCGATAGTAATGATCGGCCGGAATGCGCCCCAGGAGCGCCTCGTAGGTCGTTGCCGTCGGAGCGGTCTGCACCTCGGACACGGGCGCCCTCATTCGTGCTCGTCGATGTGAGGCGCCGGGATCGGTCCCATCTTGAGGGCCAGCGCGCTCCATGACCAGCCGACGCCGAAACCCATCATGACGAGAGTCCGGGGCCGGTCGAGCTCGCCCGCGAGTTTGTCCGCGATGGTGAGCGGGATCGAGGCCGAGGAGGTGTTGCCGTAGAGCTCCATCGCGATCGGCACCTTCTCGGCGGGCAGGCCGGACTTTTTGCGCAGATGGTTGAGCATGAAGGCATTGGCCTGGTGCAGCAGGAAGTAGTCGACATCGTCGATCGCGAGGCCGGCGGTCGCCAGGATCGATTTGACCAGCGGCGGCACGTTCTTCAGCGTGAAATTGAAGACCTCGGTGCCATTGAGGTGGAGCCGCGCCGCGCGGAAGAGCCGTGCGGCGAGCTCGGGCGGGTGCGGTTCTTTGGGCGGCAGCAGGGGCAGCTTGAGGCCGCCCGCCTCTACCATGATGTGGGGCGCGCCGCTGCCGTCGGTGCCGAAGACGCCGTGGAGCGGCGCCGCCTCCGGATCGGTCTCGAGCGCGGTGGCGGAGCCGGCGTCGCCGAAGAGCGGCACGGTGGCGCGGTCGTCCGCGAGCAGCTTCGAGGTGCTGACGTCGCCGGCCAGGACCAGCGCCCTGGCAGGCCGGCCGTCGACCTTCAGCGTCCTCAAGAGCGCGGCGGCGGTCCACAGCCCATAGGCGTAGCCCGAGCAGCCGAGATTGATGTCGAAAGCGAGACAGGAGCCGAGGCCCAGGCGGTTCTGCAAGGCGCAGGCGGTGGCGGGAATGACGTAGTCGGCACTCTGCGTCACCATGATCAGCACGTCGATGCTGTCGCGTGCCCAGCCGAGCTGGTCGAGCAGGCGGTCCGCCGCGCGCTGGCAGAGATCGGAGGTCAGAAGATCCGGCCGGGCGATCCGGCGCGACCGCACGCCGATCGAGGCGACCAGGCGCTCGCGCTCCGCCGGGTCCGGGATGAGTGACTCGTCCTCAAGGCTGCGCGAGAGGGTGGGGACGCAGGCGCGCAAGCCGCGAACGCTTACCCCTGCCATACCCGCCAGCGCCATCTTTACGCCCTCTTAAGCTTAACCGCCGGTTCAATTCACAGGCATACACCCTGTCCGTTAAGACACTCTGAAGGCGAGGGTTGGGGCGGCGGGTCTCCGCCCTGGCGGAAAAGCCCGGTAGCGGGAGCGGCGCCCCGGGGAGGCGGGGCGGCGTGGGATCGCCGTGCGGCGGCCCTAGTCGAGTTTCTTTGCGGGGAGCGCGATCACGCCTGCGGTGGCGACCGGCGAAGGGGGAGGAGGGCTGTCGCTCCGGTCGCGATCGCCGTTCGCGCCGCTTTCCACCTCGAGCCGGACCCGCGCGGCCGCGCGCATCAGCTCGTCGAGCGCCTGCCGGAGCGCCGCGATGCGTGCCGGGGTCGGCTCGGCCAAAACCTTGTCGAGGCTCTGCAGCGCCTCCTCCGCCGACCGGGAAAGTCGATCCCTGAGACCCGCGCCGGCGATGTCGCCGCTCATGTCGGTGTGACCCCTCGCCTGAGGCGTAAGATGCGAATTCGCGGTGTTCAACGCTCCGCGCAGCTGGGAGAGGCAGCTACCTCGTCTCGGACAGATTGCGGCTCATCTGTTTGGCGAGGTCGTGCGAATGCTCGATCGTACCCCGCCCAGAGCTCGGACCAGCCCGGCCCGCTCGCAGTGGGCGCGGGCCTCCTCGAGGAGCACAGCGGCATCCGCGGCCACGGTCATTTTCGACCTATCCCTTGCCTTTCCTCCCAAGCCGAGTCGAAGGTGCGGCGCAGACCACCACCTATTCTACTTATGCCGCGGGTATTATTCTAGCGGATGTTTGCTTCGGTTCGCGTCGCGCGCGGAAAAACAACGGCTCCCGCGGCGCCGACAAACATCGGACGCCCCGGCCTCATCGGATGCCGGGCGGCAACAGAGTGTCTCGAACGGGTCTTAGGCGGTCGAGCGTGACAAAGCCGCCTTGGCCGGCGGCTGAAAGCGCTCGGTGTAGACGAGCATCGCCTTCGCGGCGCGTAGCCTGCGCCGGATCACG
>DASZYK010000185.1:0-3465 GCA_035545455.1 Steroidobacteraceae bacterium | reverse complement strand
TCGACGGTGGTCGCCTGCACCAGGATGCTGAAGATCGCGATCACGTAGGTCGCGGTCACGATCAGCTCCTTCGCCGATCCCTCCTTCAGTGACAGGGCGAGCGCCACCGACAGCGCTCCGCGCAGGCCTCCCCAGGTCATGAGCTTCACCGTATGCGGCTCGAAGCGCTGGAACCGGCTCAGCACCGCGACCGGCACGCCGACGCTCACGTAGCGTGCGATCAGCACGATGGGCAGCGCCGCCGCCGCGGGAATCAGATACTGGCGCACGGTGCCGGCGAGGGCGAGCAGCTCCAGGCCCACGAGGCCGAAGAGAATGAGGTTGAGCAGATCGTCGGCGAGCTCCCAGAACATGAAGAGCCGCTCGCGAGTCAGCTCCGACATCGCATATTCGCGGCCGCTGCCGACGACCAGACCCATGACCACGGTGGCGATGGGCGCGGAGACTTTCAGGGCCTCCGCCGCCGCGTAGCCGCCCGTCGCCATGGCGAGAGTGATCAGCGTCTCGACCGGATAACTGTCCACGCTGCGCAGCAGCCGAATGCCGAGATAGCCCACCCCCAGTCCGAAGGCGGCGCCTCCCAGGACCTCCTGGGCGAACATCACGGCCACATTGGAAGCCCCCGGCGGCGCACCCCCGCCCGTGTGCATGCCCGGATTCAGGCCGTGCGCGCCGCCTGCGATGCCGAGCAGCACCACGAAGAGCACGACGCCGGTGCCGTCGTTGAAGAGCGCCTCACCGGTGATCTTGGTGAGCAGTGACGGCGGCACGCCCGCCTTGCTGAGGAGTCCGAGCGCGGCGATGGGATCGGTCGGCGAGATGAGGGCTCCGAAAATGAAGCTCTCGAGCAGCGTCAGGGGCGTGCCGAGGAGCCCCGCCACGTAGAAGAACGCGCCCCCGATGAGTACCGTCGAGATCACGACCCCGGCCGTGGCGAGCACGATCACCAGCCAGCGGGCGCGCGAGAGGCCCGCCACGTCGACGTGGAGGCTGCCGGCGAAGAGCAGCAGGCCCAGCAGCCCGTGAAAGACGAGATCCGGGAAATCGAGGCGGCGCACGGCGAGCTGGCCCCAGGCGGTGACCTGCGGCACCGCCTGTCCCACGGCCACCACCGCCACGGAGATGAGGAGGGCGATGGCGGTGATGCCGACCGAGTCCGGCAGGCGCACGAGCTTGGAGTTCGCGTAGCCGCTCAGGGCCACGACGGTGATCACCGCGGATACGATGGTGAAGATCTGCATGAAACGGTCAAAGATATAGGGAGCCGGGTGCCGCCGTCGAGGCGACCGCGGGGCTCGACCGGCTTCAGGGCGCGCGGCCGCCGTTGCGCGTACACTACGGCACAACGCCGATCAGTTACGCCCGAGGGGAGCGGACCACAATGGCCGACGAGCGCCGCAAACGCCTGTTGGACCAGGTATTCAGCTACCGTGCCGCGCTGCAGAAATTCCTGCGCAAATTCACCGCTGGCGCGGAGGACGTCGAGGATCTCGTGCAGGAGGCCTACGTGCGCGTCTGCGCCCTGCCTGCCGGGCAGGTGGTGGACTCGCCGCGGGCGTTGCTCTTTCGCATCGCGCGCAATCTCGCCGTCGACCGCGCGCGGCAGAAAGCAACGCATGCCACTGATGACGTAGCGGATTTCGAGCCGCTGAACGTCTCCTCTGAGGAGGCGGAGCCGGATGAGCAGGTCGATCTGCGCCGGCGATTCGAGTCGTTCTGCGCCGCCGTGGACAGCCTGCCGCCGCTCTGCCGGCGCGTGTTCGTGCTGCGCAAGGTGTACCAGCTTTCGCACGCCGAGATTGCGCAGGTGCTCGGACTCTCGCACAGTACCATCGAGAAGCACGTGGCCAAGGGGCTGGTGCGCTGCCGGGACCGGCTGCGCGGCCTGGGGCTGCTCGAGGGGTTGGAAGTTGCCTCCGGTGAGGAATTGCCGCGGCGGCGGGTCAAGGACGGGGAGTCCAGATGAGCCAGGTCGTCAGATTGAAGACGCAGACACAGATCGACAACGAGGCGGCCATCTGGACGTGGCGCCTGGACTCCGGTGAGCTCACGGCCGCCGATCGCGGCGAGCTCGAGGCCTGGCTGCGCGAGGATGTGCGCCACCGCCGCGCGTTCGAGGAGCTGAGCCGTACCTGGAGCTTTCTCGACCGCCTCGCCGAGCGGGCGCAGGATGAGAATTTCGCCGAGCTCGCGCCTCCGGAGCGCCGCGGCGGCGTCCTGCGGACCTCGGCGGCCGCATCGCGCGGCTGGAAAGGGTACTGGCAAGCGGCCGCGATGGCCGCCGCCGTGCTCGTGATCGCCGTCGGCGCCGCTTTCTGGATCGCGCAGCGGCCGGGCATGCAGCTCGTCTCGACCGCCGTCGGTCAGCAGCGCCACCTGACACTGGCGGACGGGTCTCAGGTCACGCTCAACACCGATACGCTCCTTGCGGTGAAGCTCGCTGCGCAACGGCGCGACATCTACCTGCGCCGCGGCGAGGCGCATTTCGACGTCGTGCACGACGCCGCAAGACCCTTCTACGTGCATGCAGGTGATGCGGTCATCCGCGATGTCGGAACGCAATTCGAGGTGCGGCTGCATTCGGACCAGGATCTCGATGTCCTCGTGAACGAAGGACGCGTCGAGGTCCGGGGCCCCGGGGCGGCGCCAGGGGATGGGCGCGCCAGCGGTATCTCCCGGGCGGACGCCGGCTGGGTGAGGGCGCTGAGCGCGGGCGAGCAGCTCCAGGTCGCCGGCCCGCATCTGGCGGTGACGAGCGTCAGCCCGGAGCAGGTCGCCGATGAGCTGGCCTGGCGTGAGGGCGCGCTGGTCTTCCAGGGCGAGCCGCTCTCCCAGGCGATCGCCGAGGTCGGGCGCTACACCCGCGCGCGCATTGTGCTCACGGGACCGGCGGTCGCGTCGCTGCGGATCAGCGGGCGCTTCAGGACGAACGACGTGCCGGGCTTCTTCCAGGCGCTGCAGGAGGCTTTGCCGGTGCGCGTGACCCGGACAGGACCGGATCTCGTCTACATCGCGCCGCGCTAGGCCCCAGGCCTTTCGCCTTTCATCCGCCTCCCTCTTTCGCGGCATCGCACCTGAACGGCTCACATCCCGTTGCGGACTGGCGTATTTTTGACGCCCAGTCATGGGCATGAGCGTGCTCCCTCGCGGCCGGCCCGCGGCGGTCCTCCTGCTCGGAGCCCTGGTCCTCGTCTCGCCCGGGGTCCGGGCCGCCGAGAGTGCGCGGCATTTCGACATTCCGGCCGAGCCGCTCGCCGCGGCGCTGGATGAGTTCGCGCGCCAGGCCGACGTCACGCTCCTTTTCTCGTCGACTCTCGCCGCCCGCGCCCGCACCGCCGGCGTGCACGGCGATCTCACGGTCAATGCGGCGCTCAGCCGGCTCCTGCGGGGCACGGCGCTCGGCTTCCGGCAGGTGAGCCCTTCGGCGATCGCCATCATCGAGCCCTCGGGCCCGGCGGCGGCGGG
>DASZYK010000184.1:0-3024 GCA_035545455.1 Steroidobacteraceae bacterium | reverse complement strand
TGGTCCGTTGCCGGTGGCCCATCCGGCCACTTGGAGACGGGTCTCAGCGGGAGCTAGTGTAGCTCAGAGCGCGGGCAGGCGGACTACAGCGACAGGCGCTCGATCGGCTCCGGGCGGGCGAGGAAATATCCCTGGGCATAGTCGATGCCGATGCGCTTGAGCTCATCGAGCACCGCCTGCGACTCGACACACTCGGCCACCGTCTCGATGCCGAGCGCCTTGCCGACCTTGCAGATGGCCTCGACCATGCTCCGGTCCACCGCATCGTCGGCGACGTGGCTGATGAACTGGCCGTCGATCTTCAGGTAATCCACCGGCAGGGTCTTCAGGTACATGAAGGAGGAAAGACCGGTGCCGAAGTCATCCAGGGCGAACTTGCAGCCGCGCGCCTTGAGCTCCCGCATGACGAAGGTCGCGTTCGAGAGGTTGGTGACGGCGGCGGTCTCGGTGATCTCGAAGCAGAGCGCCTGCGCCAGTGTGGCATCGCCGACCTGCTGCAGCACGAAGTCGATGAACGACTGCTCGTTGAGCGAGGTGCCGGAGAGATTGACGGCGAGGAGCGGCAACCCCGCGATGAGATCGCGCGCCTGCCGCGTCTCGGGCGCGGCCCGCACGATGCCGCGGGTGCCGGCGCCGGCCGCCTCCCTCATCTCCCCGCGCGCGGCCCATTCCTTCAGCCGCTCCATGGCCCGCTGCACCACCCAGCGGTCGATCACCGACATGACGTTGTAGCGCTCGGCCGCCGGGATGAACTCCCCCGGCGCCACGAGCCGCCCGTCGTCATCACGCAGCCGCACGGTCAGCTCATGGAAGGCCGCCCCGCCGGCGCGCGCGATCGGCCGGATGGGCTGGAAAAAGAGCTCCAGCCGGTTCTCCTCCGCGGCACGCGTCACCCGCGCGACCCAGTGCATCTCGCGATGGCGCGGATGGGAGATCCCGTCCGACTCGTAGAGGTGCACGCGGTTGCGGCCCTCGTCCTTCGCCGCATAGCACGCAATGTCCGCGGCACTCATGACGGTGGCGACGCTCTCCGGCTCCGCCGTGATCTGCACGACACCAACGCTCGCTCCCACGGAGAGCGTCGAGGCGCCCCACACGAAACGGTAGTCGCGGATAGCCTGCCGGACGCCCTCGGCAATGCGCGTCGACTGCTCCACGGTGCAGCCCTCGAGCAGCACACCGAACTCATCGCCGCCGAGCCGCGCGATCGTGTCGGAAGCGCGCACCCGCGACTGCAGGAGGCCGGTGACGTCCCGCAGCAGCCGGTCGCCGGCCTGATGGCCGCAGGTGTCGTTCACGACCTTGAACTGATCGAGATCGATGTAGAGCAGCGCGTACGTGCCCTCGCCCCGCTGGGCGCTCAACACGGCCGCGTGCAGTCGGTTGTCGAACTCCCGCCGGTTGATGAGGCCCGTCAGCGCGTCGTGGCTCGCCTGGTACGAGAGCGCGCGCTTCAGCCGGCGCTCCTTGGTCACGTCGTGAAAGACGATGACGGCGCCGATGACCCGGCCCTGGCGGTCGCAGATGGGCGCCGCGGATTCCTGGATGGCGACTTCGTGGCCGGAGCGGGTGATGAGCACGGAGTGATCGGCCGGCGCGGTCATCTCCCCGCCCCCCAGCACGCAAAGGAGCGGGTTCTCGATCGGCTCGCGGGTGATCTCGTTGACGAGACACAGCACCTCGCCGATCGGCCTGCCGCGCGCTTCCTCGAGAGTCCAGGCGGTGAGGCTCTCGGCAACCGGATTGATGTATTCGATGCGGCCGTCGGCGTCCGTGCTGATGACGGCATCGCCAATTGACTGAAGCGTCACCTGCGCCCGCTCCTTCTCTGCGAACACCGCCTGCTCGGCGCGCTTGCGCTCGGTGATGTCCGCAATCGTGCCCTCGTAATGAGTGATCCGGTTGGCGGCATCGCGTACGGCGCGCGCGTTCTCGAGAATGACGACCTGTTCCCCGTCGCGCCGGCGCATCAGGAACTCCGCGTTGCGAATCTCCCCCTCCGACTCCACACGGCGAAAGAACTCGGCGCGATCTGCCGGGTTCCAGTAGAGCGTTGCAACGCTTGGCAGCGCGCACAGTTCCTCGGCGCTGCCGTATCCCAGTATGGCCACGAATGCGGGATTGACGGACCGCAGCCGTCCGTCGCGGCCGCTCTGATACACCCCCTCGATGATGGTCTCGAACAGGCCGCGGTACTTCACCTCGCTCGCCCGCAGCGCCTCCTCGGCCAGCCGGCGCGCGATGGCGATGCCCGCGATCTGCGTCGCGTGGTCCATGATGCGCAGCTCCCGCTGGCCGGGCAGCCCGGAGCTCGAGTGATACACGCCGAGCGCCCCGAGCACCCTGCCGTCGGTCGCCTTGATGGGCGTCGACCAGGCGGCATTGAGCCCGGCCTGGAGCGCGGGCTCGCGCGCCTGCTCCCAGAAAGGATCGCTGCCGATGTCGGCCACCAGCACCTGCCGGCCGAGGTACACCGAGGCGGCGCACGATCCGTTGCGGATGTCGACGGCGCAGCGCTCGAGTCTCGAGCGCAGGCCCGATGGCAGCCGTGGGGCGACGAGATAGGAGAAGGCATGTCCGTCTTCGGCGAGGAGCGCGATGGAGCAGACCGTCCCCACGCCCACCGACTCGATGAAACGGGTGATGGAGGCCAGGATCTCGGCGAGCGGAGCATTGCCGGTGAGCTGCTCGAACACGGCGCGCTCGGCCAGGGCCACCCGCTCGGTGAGCTCCGATTCCCGGGCGCGGTAGGCCAGCTCCGCGGCCTCGTCCGCCATCAGCCGCATCGACTGCACGATGCCGCGCCGCTCGGCGTCCATCGCCTCGAACTGCACGCTCATCAGCTTGAGCAGCATCCCGTGATCCGGCACCTCGAGCCCCGTCCTGAGCGCCGCCTCCTTGAGGATCGCCCGCGCCTGCGGATGCAGGTCGTCGGCCGCCTGCGCCGCAAAGCCAGGCTCCGCCCTCACCAGCGTGGTGGTGGCCGACGTGCTCGGCTGCGTCTCCTCGGCCGGCGGCAGGGCT
>DASZYK010000183.1:0-2554 GCA_035545455.1 Steroidobacteraceae bacterium | reverse complement strand
AGCTGAGCGCCTACGACCGCGCCGTCGGCAACGAGCTGCAGTCCGACAGCCCCGATTTCCAGACGCTCTCGTCGGCGGGCGATGCTCTGCAGACGGCGGTCGACAGCTATTTCGACGGGTCCCAAGTCGTCCTGACCCCCGCGACCCGGCAGCTCCGTGATGAGCTTCTGGCCCACATCCAGGACGGGCGGCAGCTCGCGTTGGATGCCGCGCAAAGGGCGCGATGGCGACAGCAGCACTGGGAGGCTCTCGATCGCGTTTACCAGCTGGTCGCGACCGCGGGCGGCACCGGGCTCACCATCCATGGTCAGGTAATCGCACGGCCCTCCCTCTCCGCGCTCGCAACCGCGATCGACGCCGTTCGCTACAGCTACGGATCGCACGTCCGCACTGCGGCGCGGGAGCGTGCCTTTGAGGCGGTGCTTCGCGCGCACGCCGCAGACCTGGCGCGCTCGCCGGGGCAGGCATGGGTGGACGTCGTGCGGTCCGACTTCCGGCGCGCCGTTCGCCTGCGGCGGGACATACAGCGCCTCGCCGCCCGTGACATGGCGGCAACGCGTGCGCTGCTGCAGCAGGGCAACGTCCTGACGGCGAACGTGCAGAGCGAGCTGCAGACGCCCGCGCGCCGAGGACTGCTCGAAGCCGCCCGTCACGCGGCCATTTCTGCCGAAGCCGCCGAGCGCACCGTGAACGTTTCCGGCGTAGCGATTCTCGTCGTGATGGCGATCGTCTCGGCGCTGCTCGTGGCCAGCATCAGCCTGCCCGTGCGCCGCCTCACGGCTGCGACCCGCCTCCTGGCAAGTGGCGAGCGCGCCGTGCGGGCGCCGCGAGGCGGCTCGGCCGAGATCGACGAGCTGGCCGAGTCCTTCAACACCATGTCCGACCGGATCTCGCAGGCCGAGACGGAGTTGCGCGCCCATCAGGCGGAGCTCGAGCGGCACGTCGCCGAGCGTACCCGACAGCTGCACCACCTCGCCCATCACGACCCGCTGACTCAGCTGCCGAACCGGCGCCAGCTCGCGGACCGGCTCGCCGGAGCGCTGGCGCGCGCCAGGCAGACCGGCCGCCGCGTGGCGCTGCTCTTCGTGGACATGGACAACTTCAAGTCACTGAACGACACGCTCGGCCACAACTTCGGCGATCGCGTGCTGCGGGGCATCGCGGAGCGGCTGCAGGCTGCGGCCGGCCCCAACAGCCTGGTCGCCCGGCTCGGCGGTGACGAGTTCACGCTCCTCATCGAGGACCTGCGCACCGTCGCGGAGGCGGAGCGGCGCGCCGCCGCCCTCGTCGCCACCCTGCAGCAGCCGCTCACCGTCGAAGGCCGGGCGCTCGCCACGACTGCCAGTGTCGGCGCGAGCCTCTTCCCCGACCACGCCGACGATCCCGAGGGTCTGCTGAGGGCCGCCGACGTGGCGCTGTTTCGCGCCAAGGAGCTCGGCCGCAACCGCTTCGCCCTCTACCGCGCGGCTCTCTACGACGCGGCCGCCCAGCGCTTCCGCCTGGAGCAGGCGCTGCGCCAGGCCGTCGAGGCCGACGAGCTGCTGCTCATGTTCCAGCCGGAAGTGGCGCTCGGGGGCTGCGAAGTCACCGCGCTCGAGGCGCTGCTGCGCTGGCGCAAGCCGGGGGGCCGCATCGCCACCGCCACGGAATTCATCCACATCGCGGAGAAGAGCGGTCTCATCCACGAGCTGACCGGCTGGGTGCTGCGCTCGGCAACTTCCACCGCGGCCGCGTGGCGCGCCGCCGGGTGGCACGATGCGCGCGTCGCCATCAACGTGTCGCCGCCGCAGTTCTTCGAGAGCGACTTCGTCAGTCAGATCGCGCGCACGCTCGAGCGCGCGGGCCTCCCGCCGAGCGCCCTCGAGCTCGAGCTCACCGAGACCGTGCTTCAGACCGGCACCACCACCATCGACTCCCTGCGGCGCCTGCGCGAGCTCGGTGTCTCCATCGCCCTGGACGACTTCGGCATCGGTTACTCCTCTCTGACCTCGCTCGAGCAGCTGCCGATCAACCGGGTCAAGCTCGACCGCCTGCTCATCGAGGGCATCGATTCCAACCCACGCTCCGCCGCCATCGTGCGCTCCATCGTCACCCTCTGCCATGGCCTCGGCCTGCAAGTGGTCGCCGAAGGCGTGGAGCGCTCGACCCAACTCGAGTTCCTCGCCCACTGCGGTCCCGTCGCGGTGCAGGGCTACCTCCTCGCCCACCCCGTCGAGGCCGCCGCCGCTCCCGAGGAAGCCAAAGCCGCCGCCGCCCGCGCCCGCACCTTCCTCGCCGCCGCCCCCACCCCGGCTCTCACCCTGGTCGGCTCCCGCAAACGCTCGGCCCAACCGAGCTGAGCCCTGAACCAAATCCCCCACGCGGGCAGCTCCTGCCAGCAAAGGAGGAGCGCATTACAAATTAGTGCCCGGGCGGGGGCTTGTGAAGCCAGGGACGGCGGAACTGAGCCTCCAGGGACGAGGCGAGCGGGCGCGAGCCCGTGAGCCCGGATTCACGGCGTCCCCCGCCCGGGCACTAATTTGTGATGCGCTCCGAGCCCCTGACTCGACGCACG
>DASZYK010000182.1:0-2939 GCA_035545455.1 Steroidobacteraceae bacterium | reverse complement strand
CGAACGACGGCTATCCGGTTATGGGGTCACGGATGCGAGGGGCTGAAAGCGGCCGTAACGCCGTAATGAGTCAAAGAACATCGGTGCCGTAGCGGCCGCGGTTTACGCTGGACGAGCTCGCTTTGCAGCTCAATTGGGACGCCCTGCATTCTTCGCATGGTGGACAATCGCCTGTGGCGGTCGGCGTTTACCGGCGACCCCGTATGATCGCACCCGCCATTCATGCGGAGATGGTTGCCGTGACCAGCAGTGCCAGCCCCAATGCAAGAACCAGCGGAACATCCGCCGTCCTGGTTCCCGTGCTCGCACTGGTATTGGGGATGATATCCGTCCAATCGGGCGCGTCGATCGCGAAGACCCTCTTCACGCGCGCCGGGCCCTCGGGCACGGTGGCACTGCGGGTCGGATTCGGGACTCTGATCCTTTGCGCCGCCCTTCGTCCCTGGCGCGCGCGGATCTCCGCCCGCTCGTGGCTGGCGGTCGCCGTCTATGGAATCGCGCTGGGCACGATGAATCTGCTCTTCTACCAGGCGCTGAGCAGATTGCCGCTCGGGGTGGCGGTCGCACTGGAGTTCACAGGTCCACTTGCCGTTGCGCTCCTGTTCTCACGCCGCGCCATCGACTTCTTCTGGGTCCTGCTGGCAGTGGCGGGACTCTCGATCCTGCTGCCGGTCATACACGTCGAACGCGATATCGATCCCTCAGGCGCGTTGTACGCTCTTGGAGCGGGCGGCTGCTGGGCGCTGTACATCGTATCGGGACAGAAGGTGGGCATGCTTCACGGGGCCCAGAGCGTGGCGCTCGGCAGCCTGGTTTCGGCCGCCCTGGTCCTCCCGATCGGGATACTGAATGCTCCGCCCTCCTTTTTCTCGCCATCAGTGGTGTTGCCGGGTGTCGCTGTGGCGGTCTTGTCCACCGTTCTTCCGTATTCGCTGGACATGGTGGCGCTCACTCGTCTGCCGACGCGGACTTTTGGCGTGCTCATGAGCATCGAGCCCGCAATTGCGGCTCTCCTGGGGCTGCTCTTCCTGGGCGAGAAGCTGTCTGCCGCGCAATGCATCGCGATTGCGCTGATCATCGTCGCCTCGATCGGCGTGACGACGACTGGCGGATCGCGAATGACCGCCCCGAATCCGGATTGAAGCAGTCACACTGAACTGTGCCTCTCACGCCCGTGGAAGGCCGCCCGCCGCTTCAGAGTCTCCCGAACCACATGCCACGGCGAGCCGGGCTCGACGTGCGCCACGATGAACCGCGACACATGCGCCGCACCGATGCTGGCGCCGCGCGAGACTCCGGCTCCTGCCCCGCTCACCGGGCAACCTCCAAAGTGCGCCTGCTCCGTTTCGAGGCACGAAATCTCATCCACTGCGCAACGCGCATCGCCCGTTGCCCGAATCACGCCGCGGTACGCTGCCGGATAGACCATTGCGCCTCGGGCAGGCGAGGACGCAACGACGGCCGTCCCCGCCGATATCGCCTCCTCGATCGATCCTCTGAGCACCCTTCGGTCCTCGGGTAATCCCAGGCTCAGGTGCAGCAGCTGCGCCCCCTGACGTCCGGCCCAATCGACCGCCGCGGCGACCGAGGCCGCCGTGGTGCGTCCCTGCCGATCCAACACCTGGGCGATGAGGAGCTCGATCGGCCGCGGCGAGGACGCGATGATGCCGGTGATCACACTGCCGTGACCGTTGGGATCATCGATGGGGTCGAGCTCGGCGATCCGGAGGCCCTCATCCATGAAGCGCCGTTCCCGTATCGGGCGGGGCGCCATTCCAGCCGCGAGACCGCTGTCGATGACCGCCACTCTCCAGGGGCGCTCAGACATGAAGGGCAAGAGGCTGGCGCTCGATGATGCGCCCCCGGCGCAGCTCGATGACACGATCGGCCCGCGGCACGGCGTGGGGGCTGTGGGTGATCACCAAACGGGTTCTCCGGGAAAAGTACCGGTCGATGAGTTCATGCATCGACTCCACCGCCGCCGCATCCAGATTGCTCGTCGCCTCATCGAGCACAATGGCCATGGGCGTGCCGAGCAGCGCCCGGGTCACGGCGATGCGCTGGCGCTGGCCGGTCGAGAGACCTGCCCCCCGCGAGCCGAGCTCGGTGTCGTAGCCCCGGGGCAGACGCATCACGAACGTCTCCACTCCGGTCTGCCGCGCCGCCTCGAGAACCCGATCCACCGGGACATCGAAGTTGCCGTAACGGAGGTTCTCCAGCACGGTTCCGCGAAAGAGCGCCGGGTCCGTGTCCAGCACGGGAAGACGCCGCCGCACCGCCCGAATGTCGTAGTGCGAAAGCGCTACGGCGTCCAGGAGTATCCGTCCCGTCTCCGGCTCGAGAAAGCCGCGCAGCAGGTCGACGAGCGTCGATTTGCCCGCGCCCGACTCGCCGTACAGCACGAGCTTCTCTCCCGAGCCGACCTCCAGACTCAAATTATCCAACAGCACGCTCTCGGCGCCGGGGTAGCGGAAGCTCACGCAATCGAAGCGGATGCGGCCCGGCGCGCCGGCCGCAAGCGGCTGCGAAGGCCCGCGCAACGGCCGCATCGGCTCGGCTTCCAGGAGCTCGCCCACGCGCTTCAGGCTCACGCCCACTCGCTGATAGGCCGTGTAGAGCCCCATCAGCGACGTGGCGGATCCCGTGCCGCGCGCCAGATAGGCGGTGAAGGCCACGAGCGTTCCGACCGACAGCGAGCCGTGAATGACCTGCCAGCCGCCCAGGATGAAGACGGCGGCGGTCGTGAGGTGCGAGAGAACGCTGGACATCGAGCCGACAGCGTAACCGACGAGCTGCTGGCGGATGAGGCGGTGAAGGAGACCTCGGTTCAATTCCCCGAGGCGCCTGCGCTCGTGATCCTCCGCTCCTGCGCTCTGCACCGCCTTCGCCATGCCGAGCGTCTCCACCAGGAATTCAGTCACCTCCGCCCTGCCCTCCCG
>DASZYK010000181.1:0-10952 GCA_035545455.1 Steroidobacteraceae bacterium | reverse complement strand
CGCGATGAGCTGCTGCGCGAGGCCTGCCGGCTGGCTTACGAGGTCGGCGGCTACGACCGCGCAGTGATCCTTCTGGCGGCGGCCGACGGCCGCAGCGCGAAGCCGTGGTACTCCCTGGGCGTTGCTCCGGCCCGAGGCCGGAGCCTGCCGGCGGTCGCGATCGGCGATGGCACGGAGCCCGACGGCAGCCTGACGGCCCGGGCGCTGCGGACCGGGGAGATCGCGCTGTGCGCGGATCTCACGCGGACGGAGCCGCCGCTCGCGCTGCGCGCGGAGTTTCTGCAGGCGGGACTGAGGTCCGCGGTGGCGCTGCCGCTGGTGGCCGGCAACATGCGGGTCGGGGCGCTGGTGCTCGCTTCGCGCGAGACCCACGTCGTCGGCGACGAGGAGCTGCGGCTCCTGCAGGATATTGCCGCCAACCTGTCATTCGCCCTGCGCTATCTGCAGCAGGAGGGCGCGGCCCGGTACCTCGCTTCCTTCGACCCGCTGACCGGAATCGCCAAGCGGGCCCTCTTCTGCCAGCGGCTCGATGCGCGCCTGCGCAACAGGGCGCCGATCGAGAGCGCCCCGACCGTCGTCGCGTTCGACGTCATGCATCTCAGCAAGGTGAACGACAGCTTCGGCCGCCATGCCGGCGACCTGCTGCTGCAGGCCGTCGCGGAGCGACTCAAGTACCACATCGAGGACGACGAGCGGCTCGGATACCTGGGCGGCGGAACATTCGCGCTGGTCCTGCCGCAGGAGGAGACCTCCGCGGAGAGCGTCACCACGTTGCTCGAGAGCACGGTATTCCACGAGCCGTTCCACATCGAGGGGCGGATGCTGCGCACGTCCTTCCGCTCGGGTCTCGCGCGCTCGCACGCCGACGCGGAGGATGGCAACACGCTCGCCCAGCGGGCCGAGGCCGCACTGAAGCAGGCGAAGGAGGCCGGCGAGCAATACCTGCACTACCAGATCGAGATGCACAGCGACATCGCCGAGCGGCTCGCGCTGGAGCATCGGCTGCGCGCCGCGCTGGAAGAGCGGCAGCTGGTCCTGCATTACCAGCCGCAGGTGAGTCTCGCGACCGGCCGCATCGAGGGAGTGGAGGCGCTGCTGCGCTGGATGGATCCGGAGCGGGGGCTGGTGTATCCGGGTCAGTTCCTCCCGGTGCTCGAGTCCTCGGGAATGATCGTGGCGGTGGGCGAGTGGGTGCTGCGGCAGGCGGCGGAGGACTGCCGGCGGTGGCGCCTCGGTGGACTCGGGCCCATGCGGATCGCGATCAACGTGTCGGCGCAGCAGATCCGGCGGCGGACGTTCGTGGAGCAGGTGCTCGCGGCGGCGGAGCCGGGCGGCGGCGAGGGGCGCACCATGGACCTGGAGATCACCGAGACCGGGCTGCTGCACGACATCGAGGGCGCGAGCCGCAAGCTGCGCGAGCTGCGGGCGGCGGGGCTTCGCATCGCCCTGGATGATTTCGGGACCGGCTATTCTTCCCTGGGCCTGCTGTCGAAGCTGCCGGTGGACCTGGTCAAGATCGACCGCTCGTTCATCACCGGACTGCCGGAGGACCAGGCGAGCGTCACTCTGGTGTCGAGCGTGATCGGCCTGGCCTCGGCGTTCGGTCTCAAGGTCGTCGCGGAAGGCGTGGAGACCGAAGGCCAGCTCCGGCTGCTCAGGCGC
Source organism: Steroidobacteraceae bacterium (assembly GCA_035545455.1). Lineage (GTDB taxonomy): Bacteria > Pseudomonadota > Gammaproteobacteria > Steroidobacterales > Steroidobacteraceae > 13-2-20CM-66-19. Next base: position 9,290 of record DASZYK010000181.1, on the reverse strand, counting down.
ATGGGGTGCGATCAGTCGCAAGGCTACCTGCACTCGCGGCCGCTTCCGGCCGAGCAGCTCGAGGCGTTGCTTCGGATGCAGCGCGGCGCTTCCGGCGCATAGCCTTGCGACAGACTGTCTCCGGCGCGCCGCCGCGCCGGGCGATGGCTCCGGGGATCGCCTGCCGGATCAGCGCCGCGATCTTGACTTGCGTGCCGCGCGCCGTGCCGGCTTCGATCTCGAGGCGCGCTTGACCGGAGCGCGCCGGCCGGCCGTCTTCGATGATGAGACCTTGCGCTTCGCGCGGCGCTTTGCCGCCGCTGCCGATCGTCCTCGTGCCGGCCGCGGGCTCGTCGCTCTGGCGGTGGACTTTCCTGCAGCCGGCCTGGCGGCGGCGCGCCTGGGCGCAGACTTTCCTGACCGGCTCCTGACGCGCGGCGCGGGCTTGCCCTTGGCCTTGACTCTCGCGCGCGGCGAGGATTGCGCGGACGCTGCCGCGCCTGCGGCCGCGTTGGCCGGCCGCGAGCTCCGCCTGGAAGGGGAAGCCGCCGGCTTCGCCGCAGGCGCGGGCGCGGCGGCAGGCGCGTCCACCCCCCGCAGCTGGTCGAGAATCGCGGGGTTCTCCAGGGTGGAGACGTCCTGGGCGATCTCCTCCCCGCGCGCGATGGCCCGCAGGAGCCGGCGCATGATCTTGCCGGAGCGGGTCTTCGGCAGGTTGTCGGCGAAGCGGATCTCGTCCGGCTTGGCGATGGCGCCCAGATGCTCGCCCACCCACGTGCGCAGCTCGCTCACCAGGGCGCTCGCGTCTCCCGTCGGGCGCTGCCCGCGACAGACGACGTAGGCGAACACCGCCTCACCCTTGATCTCGTGCGGCTTGCCGACGACCGCGGCTTCGGCGACCCGCGCGTGCGACACCAGCGCGGACTCGATTTCCATCGTGCCGAGCCTGTGGCCCGCGACATTCAGCACATCGTCGATGCGGCCCATGATCCAGAAGTAGCCGTCCTTGTCGCGGTGAGCGCTGTCACCGGCCACGTAGAAGCGCCTGTTGAATTTCTCCCAGTAGGCGGCGAGATAGCGCGCGTTGTTGCCCCAGATCGTGCGCAGCATGGCCGGCCAGGGCTTCCTGATGACGAGGTAGCCCCCGGCATCGGGACGCGTGACGGGCTCGCCGTGCTCATCGACGATGTCCGCCTCGATGCCCGGCAGCGGCAGAGTGCACGAGCCGGGCTTGGTCGGCGTCACCCCCGGGAGCGGCGAGATCAGGATCATGCCGGTCTCGGTCTGCCACCAGGTGTCGACGATCGGGCAGCGGCCGCGGCCGATCACGCGGTGATACCACATCCAGGCCTCGGGATTGATCGGCTCCCCCACGCTGCCGAGCAGCCGCAGGCGCGAGAGATCGTAGCGGCCCGGGAACTCGTCGCCGAGCTTCATCAGCGCGCGGATCGCGGTCGGCGCCGTATAGAAGACGGTGACGCCGTGATCCTGACAGATCTTCCAGAAGCGTCCGGCGTCCGGAGTGGTCGGGGCGCCCTCATACAACATCACGGTCGCGCCGGCGGCGAGCGGTCCGTACGCGACGTAACTGTGGCCGGTCACCCAGCCGACATCCGCGGTGCACCAGAAGACATCGTCATCGCGCAGGTCGAACACCCACTGGGCGGTCACCTTGGCGCCGAGGAGGAAGCCGCCGCTCGAATGCTGGATACCCTTCGGCTTGCCGGTCGAGCCGGACGTATAGAGCAGGTAGAGCGGATGCTCCGCCTCGACCCACTCCGGCTCGCAGGCCGCCGCCTGTCCTGCGAGCAGCTCGTGCCACCAGAGGTCCCGCCCGCGCTGCATGGCCACCGGCCGGCCGGTGCGCCTGAGGACGATCACGCGCTCGATACTGGCGCAGCCGGACGCCAGCGCCTTGTCCGCGGCAGCCTTGAGCTCTATCGGATGGCCGCCGCGCCAGCCGCCGTCCGCTGTAATCAGCATCCGGGCGCCGGTATCCTCGATGCGGTCCTTCAGCGCCGGCGCCGAGAAGCCGCCGAACACCACGGAATGTATGGCCCCGATCCGGTTGCAGGCGTGCATCGCGACGATGGCTTCCGGCACCAGCGGCAGATAGATCGCCACCCGGTCGCCCTTGCGGATACCCTGCCCCTTGAGCGCGTTCGCGAACCGGCAGACCTCGGCATGCAGCTCCCGGTAGGAGACTCTGCGGGTGTCGCCCGGCTCGCCCTCGAAGATGATCGCCGTCTTGTCTGCGCGCTCGGCGAGGTGCACGTCGAGACAGTTGAACGAGACATTCAGGCGCCCGTCCGTGAACCAGCGGTAGTTCGGCGCATCCGATTCGTCGAGGGCGATCGTGAACGGGGTCTGCCAGGCGAGCTCCCGGCGCGCGAGCTCGGCCCAGAATCCGCTGGCGTCGTCGGCCGCCTGCCGGCGCATGCGCTCGAGGTCCGCGGGCTTGATCCGCGCCCGGGCCGCGAATCCGGCGGACGGCGCGAACGTGCGCTCTTCCTGCAGCACCGACACGATGTTCTTGCTCGCCATGAGTGATTCCCCTCGCAGGCCAATTGCCGATCGCCATGTCGACCCCGCACGAAGCGGTGCGGGGTACGCCCCGGGCGCGACGACGTGCCCCGCCGCCGCGCGTGGCGGAGACGGCGGGCAAAAACCGCGCTTTCGCCCGCCGTCGCGCCGGGCCGGGCAGATGGCCGGATCCGGCGCTTCATGGATCACGCGAGCATAGCCGAATCCCGCGCGGTCCTGGGAGTGGCCGCGCTAACCTCTGACTTCGGCCAGCAGGCGCTCCATGCTCGCGCGCGCCTGGCGCGCGTAACCGGCGCCGAACAGGTTGGCGTGATTCAACACGTGATAGAGGTTGTAGAGCTCGGCGCGCACGGCATGCCCGGCGGCCAGCGGCGCCGCCGCGTGATAGGCGTCGTAGAAGGCGCGGCCGAAGCCGCCGAAGAGCCGCGTCATGGCGATGTCCGCCTCGCGGTCGCCGTAATACACCGCCGGATCGAAGACCACCGGCTCTTCGTGGCTGTCCGCGAGCCAGTTGCCGGCCCAGAGATCGCCGTGCAGGAGCGAGGCCGCGGGCCGGTGGCCGGCGAGCAGCGCATCGACCGACTCCAGGAGGCGGGCGCCTGGCCGCTCGAGAAGCTCCGCGAAGCCGTTCTGCGCCGCGAGCGTCAGCTGATGGCGCAGGCGCCGCTCACGGAAGAAAGTGGCCCAGTCCGCCAGACTGCCGTTCGGCTGGGGAGTGCGGCCGATGAAGTTGTCCGTGGCGAAGCCGAACTGCGCCGCCGTCACCCGGTGCTGCGCCGCGAGCCGCTCGCCGAGCCTGCGCTCCGCGACCCGGCCCGCCGGCCGGGACTCGATCCACTCGAGCGCGAGAAAGGCGCTGCGGCCCGCGGTGCCGCGTGCCACCACGCGCGGGACACGCACGGCCTGCGCCTCCGCCAGCGCCGCGAGCCCCGCGGCCTCGGCCTCCAGCCCGGCGCCGCCGCTGCGATCGGCCACTTTCACGAAAATCGGCGCCCCGCCGCAGAGCCACCGATAGCAGCGGTGAATGCTGCCGCCTGCGACCGCGGCCTCCGGCTCCGGCGCGCAATCGCCGCCGGCCTGGGCGGCGATCTCACGCGCGATGACTTCGAATCCGCCGGCCTCGGTCAATTGCGGCGCTCCAGCTCGAATGCTCAGCTGGCTACGGCTGCGGCGTCGGCCCACCGCTGCTCGGCGAGCCGCTCGCTCTGGCGGCGCAGCAGCGGCCCGAAACCGAGCCGGTCGTAGAGCTGTCCGAGCGCCGCAAGATCCGGAGTCCCGGGCCGCAGGTGCGAGGCGGTCACGCCGAGCGGCATGTCGCAGACGATCCGCGTCAGCCGGCGCGCCAGGAAGACCGAGTCGCGATGCGCCGCCAGCCGCTCGCCGAGGGCGCTGCCCCCGCGCAGGCCCAGGGCGGCGACGCGGCCGATGTTGGCATAGAGCTCATCGAGCGAGCCGAATTTGCGCAGCAGCGTGGCCGCGATCTTCGGCCCGACGCCCGGCACCCCGGGAATGTTGTCGGAGGCGTCGCCGGTGAGCGCGAGATAGTCGGCGAAGCCCTCGGGTGCCACGCCGAAGCGCCGCTGCACGTCCCGGTAGCCGAGCTGCGTGCGGGCGCCGAAGTCCCAGAGCAGGTCGCCGTCGCGCACCAGCTGCGCCAGATCCTTGTCGCGCGTGATGAACGCCGAGCGGATGCCCTCGGCGCGCATCAGGCAGGAGAGCGTGCCGATGATGTCGTCGGCCTCGAATTCCGGGTCGACGAACGCCGCCAGCCCAAGGTGGCGGCAGAGCTCGCGGCAGTACTCGAACTGCCGTGCGATGCCGGGGGGCGCGGGCTCGCGGTGGGCCTTGTACGCCGGGTAGATCCTGTTGCGGTAAGAGGTGGTCAGGCGCTGATCGAACGCAACGCCGACGTAACGGGGGCGAATGCGCTCCATCAGATCGCCGAGGAAGCGCGCGAAGCCGAAGACCGCGTGCACGGGATTGCCGTCCCGGTCCACCATCTCGGGCAGCTGCGAGTGATACGCCCGGAAGACGTAGACCGACGCGTCGATGAGGAAAATCAAGAGGTGCGCGGCCCGCGCGTCCGCGGCCGCTCAGGAGAGCCAGCGCTGGATGCGGTCGTGCAGCGGGCTGGAGCGCGGGAAGTGCGCCAGCAGGTACTGCATCTGGTCCGCGAGCACGCGCCGGCCCTTGAGGAAGATGTACTCCGCGTAAGTCGGCGTGAACGGCACCGCGATGAGCTGCATCTTCGCCTGCTCCGGCGTGCGCGACGCCTTCTGGTTATTGCAGCGGCGGCACGCGGTCACGACGTTGGTCCAGACGTCGAGCCCGCCCTGGCTGAACGGCCTGATGTGGTCGCGCGACAGCTCGCGTGACGGGAAGCGCAGGCCGCAGTACATGCAGAGGTACGCATCCCTGCGGAACAGGGTCTGGTTGTTGAGCGGCGGCACGTAATCGTGCCGCGTATTGCCGGGATTGCCGGTGTGCCCGACCGTGGCGACGATGGAATTGATCTCCAGCACCGTGCGCCGGCCGGTCTGCGCGTTCACGCCGCCGTAGAGCTCGAAGAGCGGAGAGCCGCAGGTATAGGCGACCTGCTCCTGGTGATAAAGCCGGGCCGCCTCCCTGTAGTCGATCCATTCGAGCGGCATGCCGGCGACGTCCGTCCGCAGGACGAGTTGGGAGAGCCCGCGCGCCGTCCCTGCCGGGACGATCCGCAGGTCATCCGCGAGTCCGCGGTCGGCCCGTTCGAGGTCTATGCCCATCATGGCGGCTGTAAGATACGGCAATTTTATGCGAATATTCAACATCCCACGCCCGGGACCCCCTGAAGAGGGCCGTAGATGCCAGTAACCATAGGCGCGCTCCGCGAGAGCGCGCCCGAGACGCGTGTCAGTTTGGTTCCCGAAGTGGCCGAGAAGCTGGTCCAGAGCGGTGCGCGCGTGCTGCTCGAGCGCGGTGCCGGCGCGAGCGCCCAGTTCCCCGATGCCGTCTATCGCGGGGTCGAGTGGGCCGATTCCGCCGATGCCGTGCTGGAGCAGTCGCAGGTCCTGCTGACGGTCCAGCCGCTCTCGCTCGAGCGGATCCGGGCGCTGAAGCCGGGCGCGGTGCTCGTCGGGTTCCTGCAGCCCTACGCGCGGCCCGAGGAGGTGAAGGCCCTGAAGGAGCGGCGGATCACGAGCTTCGCGATGGAGCTGGTGCCGCGCATCTCGCGCGCGCAGTCGATGGATGCCCTGTCCTCGCAGGCCGCCGTCGCAGGCTACAAAGCGGTTCTGATCGCAGCCAATCACCTGCAGAAGTTTCTGCCCATGCTCACGACGGCGGCCGGAACGATCCGGCCGGCGCAGGTGCTCGTCATCGGTGCGGGCGTTGCGGGACTGCAGGCGATCGCGACGGCGAGGCGCCTCGGAGCGGTCGTGGAAGCCTACGACGTGAGGGGCGCCACGCGTGAGCAGGTGAAATCGCTGGGGGCGAAGTTCGTCGAGACGGGCGTGAGCGCCGAAGGCGCGGGCGGTTACGCGCGCGAGCTGACGGAAGAGGAAAAGCGCAGGCAGCAGGAAGCGCTCGATGCGCGCATCGCCGCCGCGGATGCGGTGGTGACGACGGCGGCGGTTCCCGGCCGCCCGGCGCCCAGGATCATCCAGCGCGGCGCCGTGGAGCGCATGCGCCCGGGATCCGTGATCGTCGATATCGCCGCGGAGCAGGGCGGCAACTGCGAGCTCACCCGGGCCGGCGAGGTGGTGAGCCATCAGGGCGTCAAGGTGATCGGCGCGGTGGGACTCGCCGCCGAGCTCGCCTACAACGCGAGCGAGATGTACGCCCGCAACCTGCTCAACTTCCTGAAGCCCGCCATCCAGAAGGGCGAGCTCGCGATCGACTGGAGCGACGAAGTCTTCGCGCAGGCCTGCCTGACGCACGCCGGCGAGATCAAACACGAGCCCACCCGCAAGGCAATCGAGACCCGATCATGACCGGAATCGTTGCGCTCTACATCTTCATGCTCGCGGCCTTCACCGGCTACGAGGTCATCTCCCGCGTGCCGGTGATCCTGCACACCCCGCTGATGTCGGGCTCCAATTTCGTGCACGGCATCGTGCTGGTCGGCGCCATGGTGGCGCTCGGCAACGCCCATACCCCGCTGGAGAAGACGATCGGCTTCATCGGCGTGCTGCTCGCGGCCGGCAACGCCATGGGAGGCTACGTCGTCACGGAGCGGATGCTGGAGATGTTCAAGTCGAGCAGGGCACGCACCGGCCCGGGGGCGCGCTAGATGTCCGGCGCAGCCGTGTCGGCGTTCCTCGGGAGGGATACCGCCATCCAGGCGAGCTACTTCGTCACCGCGGTCCTCTTCATCATCGGACTGAAGCGCATGAGCTCGCCGGTCACGGCGCGCAGCGGCATTCTCTGGGCGGGCGCCGGCATGCTGGTCGCGACGCTCGTCACCTTCGCCTGGCCGGGGATGAGCAACTACCCGCTCATCGGCGCCGCCATCGTCATCGGCGCGGTGCTCGCCTGGTGGAGCGGCAAGCGCGTCGCCATGACCAACATGCCGCAGATGATCGCCCTCTACAACGGCATGGGCGGCGGCGCCGCGGCCGCCATCGCCGCGGTGGAGCTCTATCGCGGCGGAGCCGAAGGGTACGCGGCGGCAACCCTCGCGGTGATCGGCGGGCTCATCGGCGCGGTGTCCTTCAGCGGCAGCGCGATCGCCTTCGGCAAGCTGCAGGGAATCATCAGGCGCAGCCTGCGCTTCCGCGGCCAGCAGGCGCTCAACCTGCTGCTGCTCGCCGCGGCATTGCTGCACGCCGCCCTGCTCGCCGGCCACTTCAACGACTCGCCGCACGTCGTCACCGGACTCTTCGGCTTCGCGCTGATCCTCGGCATCAGCATGACGCTGCCGATCGGCGGCGCCGACATGCCGGTGGTGATCTCGCTCTACAACGCGCTCACGGGCCTCGCGGTGGGTCTCGACGGCTTCGTGCTGCACAATGCCGCGATGATCGTGGCGGGCACCGTCGTGGGCGCGGCCGGCACGCTGCTCACGCAGCTCATGGCGAAGGCGATGAACCGCTCGCTCGGCAACGTGCTCTTCTCCGGCTTCGGCGACACGGGCGCCGGTCCGACCGGCGCCGTGACGGGAAGTCTCAAGCCGATCGAGGCTTCCGATGTCGGCGTCATGCTCGCCTTCGCGCAGAAAGTGATCGTGGTGCCGGGCTATGGCATGGCGGTCGCGCAGGCGCAGCACAAGATCTGGGAGCTCTGTCAGCTCCTCATCGATCGCGGCGTGATGGTGCGGTTCGCGATTCACCCGGTCGCCGGGCGCATGCCGGGCCACATGAACGTGCTGCTCGCGGAAGCCGGCGTACCGTACGATCTGATCGCCGATCTCGACGAGATCAATGCGGAGTTCGAGACCGCGGATGTCGCCCTCATCATCGGCGCCAACGACGTGGTCAACCCCGTGGCGCGCACCGACAAGTCCAGCCCGATCTACGGCATGCCGATCCTGAACGCCGACCGGGCGAAGAACGTCATCGTCATCAAGCGCGGCACGGGCGCCGGATTCTCGGGCATCGAGAATGCGCTCTTCTACCTCGACAATACCCGGATGCTCTACGGCGATGCGCAGAAGGCGGGCGCGGAGCTGATCCAGGCGATCAAGGCGGTCGGCTGAGGCGGAGGTTGGCGTGAGGAATGTGCTGGGAATCTGCCTGGCCGCGGCGGTCCTCGCGGGAGCGCCCTGCTACGGCCAGAATGCGGCCGCGGACACGCCGCCGTCGGTCGAGGCGCTGCACGCCCACCCCGTAGCGACGCCCTCGGCAATGCTCGCGGACGCCCCGGCGTCCGCATGGCGCGCCCTCGATCCCGATGACACGCTGTACGTGAACCTGCCGCAGGGTCGCGTGGTGATCGAGCTGGCGCCGCAGTTCGCGCCGCGTTATGTCGCCAACATCAAGAAGCTGGTGCGGCAGGGCTTCTTCAATGGCTTGCCCGTCTTCCGCGTGCAGGACGATGCCGTGGTGGAGTGGGGCGATCCGGCCGGCCGCAAGTCGGTGGGCACGGCCCGGCGCATGGTGGCGGCGGAGTTCGAGCGGCCCGCTCGCGATCTGCCGTTCACGGCGCTGCCGGATCCCGACACCTACGCGCCGCAGGTCGGATTCTCGGACGGGTTCCCGGCGGCCCGGGACCCCGTGTTCGGGCGTGCGTGGCTGGTCAACTGCTACGGCATGGTGGGCGCCGCGCGAGGCAACAATGTCGACAGCGGCGGCGGCACGGCGCTGTACACCGTGATCGGCGGGCCGCAGAGGCAGTGGGATCGCAACACCACGATGGTCGGCAGAGTGGTGGCAGGCATGCCGCTTCTCTCGACTTTGCCGCGCGGCAACGGTCCTCTGGGCGTGTACCTGCACCGCAGCCGCTGGGTGCGCATAGAGTCGGCGCAGATCGCGGCGGACCTGCCGCCCGCGAAACGCGAGCCGCTCGAGGTGCTGCGCACCGACACGCCGACCTTCACCCAGTACGTGGAAGCGCTGCGCAACCGGCGCGGGCCGTGGTTCAAAGTGCCCGCCGGCCGCGTGAGCGTCTGCGCGATTCCGATCCCCGTCAGGACGAAAGCAGGCGGCTAACGTCGCGGCCGCCGCGGCACACCCATCTGACGGAACCGCTGCATCTGCATCATCTGACGCTGGCGGCGCATCTCCTGGGCCCGCTGGATCATCAGCTGCCGCTGCGCGGGCGTCGCGCTCTGCCACTGCCGGCGCAGCATG